>JARFUG010000135.1 GCA_029289095.1 Desulfuromonadales bacterium | reverse complement strand
TCCCGAAGCAGGTGCGCTACCAGGCTGCGCTACGCCCCGACGTGGATCCTCCCGTACAACAGGCGGAACTTTTAGCACGGAGTAGGGGAAAATGCAAGGGCGAAGATAGCGGATGCTGTGAGGTCCGGTTTCATCGCCGGGTCTATCGCCTGGCGGTGCGCACCCGGTGCAGGCGTTCGGTAAATCCGTCCACCAAGTCCGCCGGACGCTTATAAAGAAGGCATGCGACTCTCCTGAAATCCTTCGCGCCACAGTGTAAAATAAAAGGGACGCGTGTTCTCCGCTCGGGCAGACCGAGCCAACCGGGAGGGATCTTATGATACAGCTTAATCTTTCCGAGCATGACAGAAAGGTCCTGATCGAAACTCTCCAGTACGATATCAACGAGTTGGCCTATGAGATCGGCAACACAGATCTTCGATCTTTTCGCGACCTGCTGAAAGAGCGAAGGCGCGTGCTGGGCGAAGTCCTTGAGGCGCTGGAGAAGGGCAATTAGAATTTAATGTGGCGATGACGAGATATTTGCGCTAAAACAAGGGCGCGGCTTGCAACAGGTCGCAAAAGAACGGCGGACCCCCGGAGGGTTTCTTCGTCGTTCTTTTGTATTTTTTTGTCCTGGCGGCCTCATTCCCCACGATCTTAATTTTCGGGAGCAGATACGCATGTCCAGCACCTTCGGCACGTTGTTCAGGGTCACCACCTTCGGGGAATCGCACTGCAAGGGGGTCGGCGTGGTCGTCGACGGTTGTCCGCCGGGGATGACGCTGCGCGAGGAAGATATCCAGGTCCAGCTCGATCGGCGCCGCCCCGGGCAGAGCAAGATGGCGACCGACCGGCAGGAGGCCGACCGGGTCTCCATCGTCTCGGGGGTGGAGTTCGACCGGACCCTCGGGACGCCGATCTGCCTTCTCGTCGCCAACAAGGACCAGCGTCCCGGCGACTATGGGGAGATGTCGAAGACGCCGCGCCCCTCCCACGCCGACTACACCTATGAGATGAAGTACGGTATCCGCGCATCGAGCGGCGGAGGGCGCGCCAGCGCCCGCGAGACGATCGGACGGGTCGCCGCCGGGGCGATCGCCGAGAAGTACCTGCGCGAAGAGTTCGGTATCGAGATCGTCGCGTGGGTGAGCGCTGTCGGAACGGTGAACGCCGGGGAGATCGATTTCGAGACGGTGACCCGCGAGGAGGTCGACACCAACGTCGTGCGCTGCCCGGACCCGGGCGCCGCGGCCGACATGGAGGCCGAAGTCCTTCAGGCGCGCGCCGACAGGGACTCGGTGGGAGGGGTCGTCTCCTGCGTTTGCCGCCGCGTCCCCGCAGGACTCGGAGAGCCGGTCTTCGACAAACTCGAGGCGAAGCTCGCCCAGGCGATGCTCTCGCTCCCCGCCAGCAAGGGGTTTGAGATCGGCTCCGGGTTCGCCGGCGCCCGGATGCGCGGCTCGGCGCACAATGACCCCTTCGTCAGGAAGGGGGATCGCCTCGGCACCGTCACCAACTTCAGCGGCGGGGTGCAGGGGGGGATCAGCAACGGCGAGACGATCTATTTCAGAATCCCCTTCAAGCCGGTGGCGACGATCGGACAGCCTCAGAGGACGGTCGATATGGACGGAAACGAGGTGGTGCTGGAAGCCAGGGGACGGCACGACCCCTGCGTGGTGCCGCGGGTTGTGCCGATCGTCGAGGCGATGGCGGCCCTGGTGATCCTCGATCTGCTTCTTCGCCAGCGCGCAAGAGCACCGCAGGCGGCGCTCTGATCTTGCAGCGTTTTATCTTGATTTAATAATTAAATTATTGTAAGCTCATCCTGCCTTTTTCGAGAACGGCAAACCCGGGGCGACCCGGCGACGCAAAGCCACGGGTCCCACGAGGATCGCCGGGCTGCCGAAATGAAAGGTGGGAGAAAAGACGCCCATCCTTGCCGAGCGGATGAGTGTCTTTTTTTTTAGGTAGGCCGTTCCTGTGATGCATTCCTGTTCGACACCCGTCAGTGAGGGGACATGGAGAACGTTCTGCTGATTCTTTCCATCCTGGTTCAACTCGCCGCCGCCATCCTTGCGTTTCGTTCCCTTCCCCCCTGCAAAGTTCACTTCCCCTGGGCGCTCATCCCCCTGGCCCTGACTCTCCGAGTGGCGCATCTCGGTGCTCACTGGTGGTTCGGAAGACACGAGCTGAGCCTGCTGGAAGAGGCGGCAGGACTCGCCGTTTCCGTCGTTGTACTGGCCGGCGTCTGGTTCCTTGCGCCGGCCCTTCGTTCTTTGTGGGGGGAGTGGAACGAACGCGGCGAGCTTGTGCAAGAGCTGCGGGAGAAAACGGCGGAGCTCGACACCATTATCCGCACCATGGCTGATGGCGTCATTCTCTACGGCCCGGAGGGGGAGATCCGGCAGATGAACCCGGCGGCCCAGGAGATCTTCGGGTACGGTCCCGACACTTATGGCAAGGCGCCGGCGCAGAGGTTCAGTCCCGGAAAGTTCCGCAGAGGCGACGGCTCGGTTTTTCCGCTGGACAAGATGCCGGTGATGCGCACCCTTCGCGGTGAGACGGTGCGTTCGGAGATCGTCGAGTATGTCGGGGATGAGAAGCGCCTCTACCTGGCGATCAGCACCGCTCCGATCCTCTCTCCCGAGGGGAGGATTCTGGGGGCCGTGGGGACGTGTTCGGACATCACATCCCTGCGGCTGCTGCAGGAGGAGAACGAGAGCTTTCTGCATACCGTCACGCACGATCTTCGAACCCCCCTCACGGTCATACTGGGGCATGCCGAACTGCTGCAGGGGGAGATCGAGCGGACGGACCTGGGGGAATTGGCAAAAATAAACATCGAGGCGATCTTGACCGCCGGGCAGCACATCGATCGGATGATGGACGACCTCGTCGATTTTGCGCACCTGAGGGGAGGCGAAATCGAACTCCAGTGCCGCGCGCTCGACCTCTCAAGCTTTGTCGCCGACTTTCTGTCCCGTTCGGAGGTCGTGCTTGATGTGTCGCGGATCTCGACCGAGATCCCGGCCGACCTGCCGAAGGTCTGCGCCGATCCGCGCTACCTGGAGCGTTCGCTGAACAACCTTGTCGCCAATGCGCTCAAGTACTCGGAGGCGCCCGCCCCGGTCCACATCCGGGTTTCCCTGGAGGGGGACGATATTGTCGTTCGCGTCTGCGATTCCGGCCAGGGCATCCCGGCGGCGGACCTTCCCTGTGTCTTCAACCGCTTCTTCAGGGCGCGAAACGCCGCCAGGAAGGCGGGGCTCGGCCTGGGGCTCTTCATCACGCGTTCTTTTATCGAGGCCCACGGCGGCCGCATCTGGGTTCAGAGCGTTCAGGGCGAGGGGAGCACGTTTTCCTTCACTCTGCCTCCGGCAGACAGGCGCCACTCGTGCGCACTGGGCCAGGGGTGAAGGCGGCTCCCTCAAAAAGCGAAGGGGCCGCAGACGGCCCCTTCGCACCCGATCTTCCATCCTCTCACTGCAGCCGCTTCTGAAGGAGTTCCTTCCCCTTTTCCACCAGCTTGTTGTTCTCTTCGCGCACCTGGCTGAAAAATTGAGCCGCCTCGGAGTCTCCGTCGCCCTGAGCATCCTGCTCGTACTGCATGCAGGTTTCTGCAGCCTGGGAGGCGTGATAGAGGACGCTGATGAGATCGTAATCCTTGTTCTTGAGTATTTCTTTTTGCATGGTTTTCCTCCGTTGCTTGTTGAAAGACAGGACGTCCTGAGTGCAGTCTACCAAAAGATGTCCGGTCTTCAGCCGCAGGGCCGAAAAGAGGCAAAATGTGGAAAAAATGAGGTTTTTGCCCTTATCTGCTTCCCCTGCGAATCGCGCGTCGGATAAAATATCCTGAGGAGTGAGGAGTGAGGAGTGAGGAGTGAGGAGTGAGGAGTGAGGAGTGAGG
>JARFUG010000134.1:1654-3930 GCA_029289095.1 Desulfuromonadales bacterium | reverse complement strand
AAAACTCATCCACCCACGTTTCCTGGAAGACCGGAGCCTCTTCCTTGACTTCCGGCTGTCTTCGGCCGAGCTGCTGGAAGATGTCGCCGACGTTGCGGTTGGAGCGGTTGCCCAGAATATCCTGCACCAGGAGGAATCCCTCGATGTCCCCCTCCGCTACCGCCTCGGACAACTCCACCCCCACCTGGGCCGGGAGCTCGCGCCCTTCGGCGGTCTTGATGAGCCGTCCTTCCTTGCTCCACATCTCCATGCGCCAGTACGCCAGGGGGATTTTCCCATCATGTTCGAGATCGACGAGCATCTCCCGCCCGTTCTTCTCCACCGCCAGCTCGACCTCGGGAGGTCTTCGCGCCATGAGGACCCGGCGGGACGCTCTCGCCTCGTTGCCAGCCAGGTCCCATACATCGACGACGACCTCGTACTCGCCGCTCTCCACCGGCACCTGGGTATTGCCGCGCCCGCGCCAGACGAACACCTCGGGGAGATTGCCGATTCCATCGTCGGCCCCTACGAGCTCCCCCTTGTCGTTCAGGAAGGAAAGACGCCAGCGCGACAGGGGCTTGCGTACAATCATTCGCGGGAGGATCACCAGTTCGTTGCGAAAGACCGGGATCTCCTCCTGCAAAGTCGCGCCCCTGAGCTCCAGCTCGAGAAGGGGCGGGGCGCCGTCGACGAGGTATGTGCCCAACAGAGCGGTCTCGCTGCGCCCGTACCGGGACCATTCAAGCAGGAGATTCACCGGGAAGCGCCCGTCCCGATCTCCCGCGATCCACGACGCTTCGTAGGTGACGCCGTCGTCCCTCAGGGTCGCCGCGTGGATCTGGTCGTCCGCCATGAAAAAGAGCCGAGGAGCCCGGGACGCCGGCCATTCGTTGCGAAGACGGATTCTCACGGAAACCTCGGCGCCCGGTCGGACGTAATTGGGGTGCAGCACGACCGAATCGATGCTGACGGCCGTGGCCTGCTGCATCTCGCGGATGATGTCCCAGGGCCATTTCGCTACGATGTCGTCGAGCAGGATCGGCATCAACGCGGCGGCCGTCGTCGGCTCGCCGATACCGAGCACCCGGCGTTCGTCGGCGCTGCTCGTATGGCCGACATAGGACCAGACGGTGCGCGAATCGGTGGTGCGCACCAGGTGGAGGGTTACTCCCATGGAAGGCAGAGGCCTCTCTTTCATCTGAGTGATCGTGCCCATAAGGACGAACGCCGCGCCGAGTTCCTCGCGAACCCGCGTGATGTGAAACGACTCGAGATACCCCACCGTTCGGATGCGGCTGTGGGCCATGAAGGAAATCACCGTCGCATGGCTCTGCACCTCGTTGCCGCTCGCCGCCAGATGCTCGGCAAGCGCCCTGGTGAAGGGAAGGTTGACCTCGTTCCTCCCCCGGTTCAGCTCCTGAAGGGGAAAGACCGCAATCGGAGGAAGCGAAGCCGCCGCGGCAATGGCCGGAAACAAGATGCAAAAAACGACAAATCCGATCTTGGTCAATTTATCGAGCACCGCGCCCTCAGCCTTTCCGCCTAGCGGTGAACAAACCTGAAATCGTGAGGAGTTGGGAGTCAGGAGTGAGGAGAAAAAGCGCAATGCCGTTTCGCCTGAAATTACGCCTCACTCCTCACCTGCCGCGTCAGCGGCCTGAGTCACCTGATCGTCGCCAGCATCCTGCTCACCGTATCGAGGGTGACCTGAAACGAATTCTTCGGTGCGAAACCGAAGAGCCGGTCCGCCAGGGAGTAGCCGCTCCCCCTGCCGCTCGACTGCCACAGGACGGATCCGGACTCGGCATCGACCAGACGCAGAGTGAGAGAGATTTCCGGATAGACGGCGCCGCCGGTGCGGGCGTCGGAGACCTGCTCCACCGAACCGAGAATGAATCCCTGCACATCGAGACGCTGCCCCAGGCGGCGAAGCGTCGGAGCGTCGATGGGGGCGTTGGCGTCGATCGCCTCGGTCCGCAGGGTGCTGTCGACCCGCCCCTTGTCGACGACGTCGAACAGCCCCGAGGCAAGAAGCTGTGTCATGGTGATCTCGCGGGTGCGCTGCGCCGGTCCAGCTCCCCCGCCGAGGTTCTCAAAGGGGAGAACGGCCACCCTCTGGATGTAAGAGAGGTTGACTTCTTCGCGCATGAAAGACTTGGTCTGATTGCGGCCGCCGCACGCGGAAAGGAAGATCGAAGTGAGGACGAAGATCAGCAGGAGTCCGACGATTTTCTTCTGTTTCATCTCGGGAAGATCCTTCATGAAATGAGCTGGACCAAATGTACATAATTTAA
>JARFUG010000134.1:0-1554 GCA_029289095.1 Desulfuromonadales bacterium | reverse complement strand
TACAACCTCAACGCCATCGATACCTGGAAGTTCCAGCTATCCCTCTCGGCCAGCGTATAGTTTCCACGCGTCTGCAGCGCCAGGCTCGGGTTGATGTTCCAGTTCCCGTCGAGACCGAAGTTGTTCACCGTCTGCGCCCCCTGCGTGTGGCTGTAGCGAAAACTCGCCCGTGTCTTCGGGGTGCGCAGCAACGCTAGGTTCAGGTTGTAGGCGAGGGTGTCGGGGGTGTCGGGACCGCTCCATCGCCGGGTGCCGGTCAGCCGCATCGAGAGGAGATCCGAGGGGCGGTAGGCGAGGCTCAGCGTCGAATCGGAGCTCGCAGTCGTCGAAGCGGCCGTGTCGGTATGCCGGTAATTGGCGGTGAGATCGGCGGTAAGTTTCGGATTGATGCGGGCGTTGAGGTTGAGACGGGTGCTGAAGGTGTCGACCTCGGTCATGCCCCCGTCGACCGTCTCGCGACTGCTGGTGACGTAGGTGGTGTTGAGGGCCGCCGTCAGGTCGGGGTAGATCCGGGCCGTCGACACCAGACTGTAGCTGTCGCTCGTAGCGGTCTTGTGCGAGCCGAGAAAGCGGTCGGTCCGGGTCGTGCCGACTGAGACGTTCAGCGTCGGCAGAGGGAAGGTCGCCACTGTCAGGGAGTAGGAACGGATGATCGCTTCAGGCTGCCCGGTCGTGTCCTGCCGGCTTTCGCTGTAGCCGACCGAGGGGGTCACCATCGGGATGGGGGTCCACCGCAGGCTGCCGCTCAAAGTTCTTCGCGTCGAGTCGCTCTCCACTGCGCCGCTGCGGCTGTCGGTCCGCTCCAGCGAGAGGCTCGATGCCGCCGAGAGCGTCCGAGTGAGGCGCAGGCGCATGTTGGCGGTGGTGAGGTGAGACTGCTGGCGGCTTCGGATGTCCTCGGTGACGAATTCGATGGCGTCGAGTTCGGTGAGATTCAGCGTCACGCCGGCAAGGTTCGTCATTACCACCTTCATCTCCCGGTCGCGCCGATTGACGGGGATTTCGAAGCGGTTGAGAGCGCTGCTGAAGACGACGGGGAGATCCCTGGCCACCACCTCCCAGAGACCGTCGATGGCCCTGCTGTAGAAATCCCATTGCAGGGCGGCAGCCTGCTCGGGGAGAAAGGGAGTGAAGGGATCGAGATAGATATGGATGAAATCGACCTGTTCGTCGAAGTTCAGGCGAAAACCGAGGTGAGCGCGCTGCAGGGGAGCGATCGATTCCGCGATCCCCAGGAGCCCTTCGCGGTCGTCGTTGCCGAGAAGGGGATTGGGGACCGGTTCGACCAGATCGGGGTCGGGGAACTGAACCGGATCGACGACCGCAGAGAGGCTCACCCCTTCCAGGCGGCGAAGAAAAACGCCCTCCTCCGGGATTTCGGCGGAGAAGTCGGACACCGTATGCTGGTACTGCTGGGAGAGGCGCACGTTGAGCCGGTTCTGCCAGAAGGTCCCCCCCGTTTCGAGACGCACGAAGTGCGAGTCGCTCTCGCTGCGCGCTCCGGCGATCGTGTCGTCGCTCTCGGTGTGGCTGAAGGCGTAAAAGAGCTGGGCG
>JARFUG010000003.1:14097-105772 GCA_029289095.1 Desulfuromonadales bacterium | reverse complement strand
ATTCCATGCCCGACAAAATCATCGTCCGGGGCGCCCGGGAGCACAATCTGAAGGGGTTCGACGTCGAGATCCCCCGCGAGAAGCTGGTGGTGATCACCGGCGTCTCGGGCTCCGGAAAGAGCACCCTCGCCTTCGACACCCTCTATGCTGAAGGTCAGCGGCGCTATGTCGAGAGCCTCTCGGCCTACGCCCGCCAGTTTCTGGAGCAGATGGAGAAGCCCGATGTCGAGAGTATCGAGGGGCTCTCCCCCGCCATCTCCATCGAGCAGAAGACGACCTCCAGAAACCCCCGCTCCACCGTCGGCACCGTCACCGAGATCTACGACTACCTGCGCCTGCTCTTCGCCCGGGTCGGTCGCGTCCATTGCCCCGAATGCGGGCGAGAGATCGCCTCGCAGACGGTTCAGCAGATGGCCGACCGTCTCCTCGCCCTTCCCGAAAAGAGCCGCCTTCTCCTTCTGGCCCCCATCGTGCGCGACCGCAAGGGGGAGTACCGCAAGGAACTCAAGGAGCTTCTGGCCGAAGGTTTCGTTCGGGCGCGCATCGACGGCGAAATGGTCGAGCTCGCCGATCCGCCTCCCCTGGACAAGAACAAACGACACACCATCGAAGTGGTGGTCGACAGGATCGTGGTGAAGGAGGGGATCGAGGGGCGTCTCGCCGAGTCTCTGGAGACGGCGCTGCGCCTGGCGGACGGGATCGTGCGGGCCGAGATCGTCGGAGGACCCGCAGGGGCGATTCACGAGTCGCCCCAACCCGAATCGCCCCAACAGAGTTCCTTTCTCTTTTCGGAGCGGCACGCCTGTGTCGAATGCGGCGTCTCTCTGCCGGAGATCACGCCGCGCACCTTCTCCTTCAACAGCCCTCAGGGGGCGTGCCCCGACTGCGCCGGACTCGGCACGCGCATGTACTTCGACCCGGCGCAGGTCGTCCCTGATCCTTCCCTTTCTCTGCGCCAGGGGGCCGTCGCCCCCTGGGAGAGCCGCACCGGCTTTTTCTACCAGCAGATCCTGGAGGCCCTCGCCGAGCACTACGGCTTCGACATGGACATCCCCTTTTCGGCCCTGCCGGAAAGGGTCCAGGAGATCATCCTGCAGGGTTCGGGAAAAGAGGCGGTGCGCTTCTTCTACGATCAGGGAGGGAGACGCCATTACTACGAGAAGCTCTTCGAGGGGGTGATACCGAACCTGGAGCGACGCTATCGCGAGACCGACTCCGAGGGAGTGCGCGAGATGCTGGAGCGTTTCATGGACGTGATGCCGTGCCCGACATGCCATGGCGCGCGCCTGCGGCGCGAAGCCCTTTTCGTGCGGGTCGGCGGGAAGAGCATGTCGGAGGTGACCTCCCTGGCTGTTGCCGAGGTCCTCGCGTTTTTCGAGACTCTGCAACTCCCGGGCAAAGAGGCCGAGATCGCCCGTCGCATTCTCAAGGAGGTGCGAGAGCGCCTCTCTTTTCTCTCCCACGTCGGCCTCGACTACCTTTCCCTCGACCGTTCGGCGGGGACCCTCTCCGGGGGCGAAGGGCAGCGCATCCGCCTCGCCACCCAGGTCGGCTCATCGCTCACCGGCGTCCTCTACATCCTGGACGAACCGTCCATCGGGCTGCACCAGAGAGACAACCGACGGCTCCTGGAGACGCTGGGTCGCCTTCGCGACCTGGGCAACACGGTCCTGGTGGTGGAGCATGACGAAGAGACGATTCTGGAGGCCGACCACGTCATCGACATGGGGCCGGGGGCAGGGGTGCACGGCGGGCGCATCGTCGCACAGGGGACGCCGCAGCAGATCATGCGAAGTCCCCACTCGCTCACCGGTCTCTACCTGAGCGGCGAGCTCTCCATCCCCCTTCCTGAACAACGGCGCACCTCCGAACGTTTCCTGACGCTCAAGGGGGCGTGCGAGAACAATCTGAAAGGGATCGATGTCGCCATCCCCCTTGGGGTAATGACGTGCGTCACGGGGGTCTCCGGCTCGGGGAAGTCGACCCTGGTGATCGACACTCTCTACAGGAGCCTCGCCCAGCATCTGAACCGCTCCAGAGAGAAGCCCGGCCGCGTGGAGGAGATCCTCGGCATCGAGCAGCTCGACAAGGTCATCGACATCGATCAGTCCCCCATCGGGCGCACCCCGCGCTCCAATCCTGCGACCTATACCGGGGTTTTCACCGACATCCGCGACCTTTTCGCCAGGCTTCCCGAGGCGAAGGTGCGCGGATACGGCCCTGGGCGCTTCTCCTTCAACGTCAAGGGAGGGCGCTGCGAGGCGTGTCAGGGCGACGGCATCCTGCGCATCGAGATGCATTTCCTCCCCGACGTCTTCGTCACCTGCGAAGCATGCAAGGGGGAGCGCTACAACCGTGAAACGCTCGAGGTGCGCTACAAGGGGAAAAATATCGCCGAGGTCCTCGAGATGACGGTGCAGCAGGCGGCCAAGTTCCTGGAGAACGTGCCGCGCATCAAGGGAAGACTCGACACCCTGCGGGAGGTCGGTCTCGGCTACATCCGCCTGGGCCAGAGCGCCACGACCCTTTCGGGAGGTGAGGCGCAGCGGGTGAAGCTCGCCAAGGAGCTGGGGAAAAGGGCAACGGGCCGCACCATCTATATCCTCGACGAGCCGACGACGGGCCTGCATTTCGCCGACATTCGCAAGCTTCTCGATGTCCTTCACCGCCTGGTCGATGCCGGCAACACGGTGGTGATCATCGAGCACAACCTCGATGTCATCAAAACCGCCGACTGGATCGTCGACATGGGGCCGGAGGGGGGAAACAGGGGGGGAGAAGTCGTCGCCTGCGGGACTCCGGAGGAAGTGGCCGGGGAGGAGCGCTCCCACACCGGGGCGTACCTGCGCAGACTTTTGCCGGAAGAGCGCTGGCGTCCCGTGTAGAGATTGACAAGATGAACGCAAATTGTAGACTTTAGATTCATTTCTAATTAGGATACGGAGGAGGATCGGACCGACAGGTCTGCTCCAGATCCATCCTTTGAGAGTAGCCCCAGGCGCCTGGCGCCCGATTCGGACATCCGCGGAGTTCCTCCAGTCGTTGGTTCCGAGTCCTGCGCGCCTGAACGCGAGACGCTGCCCAGAACCCGGAAACAGAGTCGACGAGGTCTGAAAATGGAGAAGTGCCCCGTTTGCAAAGAGATGAAGAAAGGCAAGTTCTCCTGCAGCGGATGCGGCGCCTTCTTTGTCTGCCCCAACCCCGGGTGCTCCTCCGAGATCCGCAAGCGAGATGCCGAGGGGTGCCCGCGCTGCGGCCTCCTTTTCGCCGACTATCTCAAAAACCGCAAAATGCTCCGGCAGTGCCCCAAATGCAAAAAGAAGCAGGGTCTGTCTGAGCCCCAGTGTCGCTACTGCCGCTATTGGTTTCTCTGCCCCACCTGCGGGCACAAGGTCCCTTCCACCAGTATGCTGACCTGTCCGCGCTGCGCCACGAGTCTGCGCTGACGGCGATTTCCTCTGTGAAGGAGCAGGGAGGGGCCGTTGCTCTGGGAAGTCCTCTGGATCTTTGTCGTTGCCCTGAGCGTCCTGACCGCCGGCCATGCCCTGCTTCACAAACGGGACCCTCGCGCAGCGCTCGGTTGGATCGTTCTGTGTCTGGTTCTGCCTGGAATCGGCGCCGTCTTCTACTGGATTCTCGGCGTAAACCGCATCAAGACGCGCGCCCGCTCCTGGCAGGAAGGGGGGCGCATCTCCTTCTGGCAGGAGTCGGGGATCTCAGATCACGGCGCCTCCGCCGTCGAAATTCTCCCCCTCAAGCAGCTCCTTTCTTTGCGCCGTCTCTCCGATACCGTGACGCGGCGCCCCCTCACCAGGGGAAACCGCATCGATGTGCTGCATAACGGCGAGGAGTCGTACCCCGCGATGCTCGAGGCCATCGCCGGAGCGCGCCGCAGCGTCTTTTTGTGCACCTACATTTTCGACAGCGATGCCACCGGACGGCGTTTTGCCGATGCGCTTCGCCAGGCTGCCGACCGGGGGATCGAAGTTCGCCTCATTGTCGATGCCCTTGGGGAGCGGTACTCCTTTCCGACCGCCCTGCGATTTTTCAAGGGGAGCCGGGTGAAGATGGCGCGTTTTCTCCCTCTTCTGACCGGGGGACTTCACCTGAACCTGCGCAATCACCGCAAGCTCCTCGTGGTCGACAACGACGTCGGCTTTACCGGAGGGATGAACATTGGCGACCGCCATCTGGCAGCGAGGGACGATCCGAGGCGTGTGGTCGACATCCATTTCCGGATTCAGGGTCCGGTCGTCTCCCACCTCCAGGAGGCGTTTCTCGAGGACTGGCACTTCTGCACCCGGGAAGAACGACCCCCCGATCCCCCTTCCCTGCCCATTGACGGAGGAGCTCTCTGTCGGGGTATCAGCGTCGGCCCCAACGAGGACTACGAGAGCCTGACCTGGATCTTCATCGGAGTGCTCAATTGCGCACGGAAAAAGGTGCGTATCATGACACCCTATTTCATTCCCGA
Source organism: Desulfuromonadales bacterium (assembly GCA_029289095.1). Taxonomy (GTDB): domain Bacteria; phylum Desulfobacterota; class Desulfuromonadia; order Desulfuromonadales; family JACZKF01; genus JARFUG01. Next base: position 101,298 of record JARFUG010000003.1, on the reverse strand, counting down.
CCGCTCCCTCGTTTTCGCCATCAACGCCGCTTCCCTGAGGGGGGTCGCGGTCGAGATCATCCTGCCGGAAAAGAACAATCTTCCCTACCTCGCATGGGCCACCCGCTCCTATCTCTGGGAGCTTCTTCGCTACGGAACCCGCATCTTTTTTCAGCCCCCTCCCTTCGTTCACAGCAAGATCCTGATGATGGACAGCCATTACGCCCTCATCGGCTCGGCGAATATCGACCCTCGAAGCCTGCGGCTCAATTTCGAATTCAACCTCGAGGTCTACGACGGCCCGTTTGCAGAGGCCCTGGGGAGCCACTTCGACGATGTGCGCAGTCGGTCGCGGGAAACGACCCTTGAGGAGATGGATGCCCGTCCCCTCCCCATCAAGCTGCGCGACGCTCTCGCCAAGCTCTTTTCGCCGTATCTGTGAGGTGCAGAATCCAGGAGCCAGAGGACAGAGGACAGAGGACGGAGGGCAGAGGACGGAGGACGGAGGACGGAGGACGGGCGTGGACGCGAAAAAAAGGCCTCGCTGATTGCGACGCCTTTTGGGAGACGGTTGGTTGATCAACCGTCCTTGGAGCTTTGATCTTCTTTCTTGTCCTTCCGGACCGGAAGGGAGCACGAGTCCGAGAGTCAGGTCTGCACCCCGAAGCGGGGGAGGATCCAGCGGTTGACGACAAACCAGACCGCGATAATGGCGAGCAGCAACAGAACTTCCATGGGTAGACCTCCTTAGATGCATAATTCTATATATAGCATTTCCATGCTTGAAGTGCAAGGCGCCACTTCTGATAAAGTCCCTGGATCCCGGAGGTGCGTGATTCCGTGATTCCTCACCGATTCAGGAGAGTGTCAGGCGGTTTTCGACATCGACGACCCCGGGCGTGAACCAGCAGTCGTTTTCGGCGGCGCTCCGCTCGATGGCGGAGTCGACCTGACCGCGCAATGTCACCCTGGCGCCCTGCACGTCGATGCGGAACTTTTTCGGGTTGACCAGCGAGTCCTTCTCCATGATGGTGATCAGGTTGTCCTTGAGTTCTTCGTCGTTGTCGTCTTCTCTCGGCTCGATGGCGATAAGGTTCGTGACGTTGGTGACGCCTGGAACCCACCAGCAGAGAACCTCGCACAGGCGCTTTTGAATGAGAGAGTGGACGTGGCCGCGCAGGATGATTCCCCCGTCTGCATCGGCTTCGATGTCGATATTTTCCTGCTCGATGTTGCGTTCGTGAAGAAGGGAGTGCCTGACGTGATCGGCGATCTCGAGATCCCCCATCGCCTCGGCGGGAGCGACCCTCAGATCGTCCCTGACCGACTTCACCCCAGGAACCGCCGCCGCGTGAGTCAGGGCGAGCCTTTTGGCGGCCACCGAGGGAACGGTTCCGGACAGCGTGACGTAACCGGCATCCTCGGAGAGGACGATGTCGCTGTGGTGAATTTGGATGCGGGAGTCGCGGGTGAGGGCGCCGAGAATCTTCTGCAAGAGCTCCTTATAGGTGCCTGTCATGAGCTTGCCTCCGCGTATAGAGTCTGACTTTAGTCTAGCTCTCTGCGGAAGCTTCTCAAGACTGCCGGGCGGGCGAAGCGCTCAGATCAACAGGACGGGACAGCGCACGTGATGAAGAACATGGTTGGCGACGGAGCCGAACAGAACGTCTCTGATCTCCCCATGCCAGCGCCGTCCGATCACCAGAAGCTGGAACGCTTCCTCATTGGCGATGCGGGGAATGAGTTCACGAGGAGAGCCGAACTCCAGCCGGGTGACGGTCTGCATCCCCTCGTCGGTGAAGCGCTGTTGCTGCTTTTCAAGGTGTTGCAGGGCGGCTTTGCGCGCCTGTTCACGGATCATGTCGAGCTGGAAGTCGGGGATCATGCGGTAGGCGAGCTTGTCGATTTCGACGATATGCAGAAGCGTCAGGGGCGCCGGAAAGCGCTCTTTATTGGCGAGGATCGCAGCGATGGTGCGCGAGCTCGTTTTCGAGCCGTCGACAGGGACGAGGATCTTTACGTTCATAGTCACCCGCGCTATCAGCCGTAGACGAGTCTCGGCAGAAAGAGGACGAGATCGGACCAGAAGGTGAGGATCAGGAGGATGCCGATCTGAATAAGGATAAAGGGAAGAACCGCTCGTGCAACCTGCAGCAGGTCGCGGTCGACGACGGCCCCCGATATGTAGAGACTGACCCCCAGCGGGGGGGTGGCGTACCCGATGCCGAGATTGAGGGTCATCAGCAGGCCGAAATGCATGGTGTCGATGCCGAAGCGCGAGAGCAGCGGCAGAAAAATGGGCGCCAGGATCAGGGTCGCCGAGATGATGTCCATGAACATTCCGATGATCAGCAGAAGAATGTTCACGGCGATCAGAAAGACCCAGGGAGAGGAGATGTTGGCGACGACGGCGTTGGCGATCTGATCCGGGATCTGCTCGAACGTGAGATATTCGCCGAAGACCGAGGCGCCGGCGACGATGACGAGGAGCGTTGAGGAGGTCACGGCCGAGGAGACGACCACCCTCTTGACGTCGCGCAGTTTCATGTCGCGGTGGATGACGATCTCGACGAAGAAGGCGTAGAAGCAGGCGACGACGGCCGCTTCGTTGGCGGTGAAGAAGCCGGAGTAAATCCCGCCGAAAATGACCACCGGCAGAAGGAGCGCCCAGACGCTCTCGCGAAGGACCGCTGCCGCCTCCCTGAGCGTGGGGCGCGGGGAGGTCTGGATCCCCTGACGTCGACAGACGAACCAGGCATAGAGAGAGAAGGCGAACATGATCATGATCCCCGGGATGAAACCCGTGAGGAAGAGGGCCTCCAGGGGATCGTTGGTGATCATGGCGTAGAGGATCATGCTGATCGAGGGGGGGATGACGACCCCGAGGATCGGCGCCGTCGTCATGATGCCGATACTGAAGCGCTCGTCGTAGTTGTTGGCGATGAGGGCCGGAATCATGAATCCGCCGATGGCCACGACGGTCGCCACGGTCGATCCGGAGATGGCGCCGAAGAAGCCGCAGGCCAGAACCCCCGCCATGGCGAGCCCTCCCGGCAGAAATCCGACCAGGACATTGGCGGTCTTGATCAGTTTCTGCACGATGCTTCCCGTCGTCATGATGTTGCCGCACAGGACGAAGAAGAGGACGACGATCAGGGCGAACTTGTCCATGCTGCGGTAGAGGACTTCGAGGGTGATCAGCGGGTCGATGCCGATGAGGTAGGCCAGGCCGAGAAGACCCGTGAAGAAGAGGGCCATGAAGACCGGCACAGTGGCGGCGAGCGATCCGAGCAGAACGGCGAGAATGAGGAGGTAGCTGGTATCCATAAAGGTCAGGCGCTAGGCGCCGGGCAATGGGCGATAGGTTGAATGCAAAAGGCGAAGGCCTGAAATCACACTATTCCTTTTCTATGAGCTTGCGCCCGGTGACGTCCTCGAAGGCGAGGATCAGCGTGCGGATGAACATCATCGCACCGACCACGGGGAGGACGGCGTAAAAATACCATTCGGGGATCTGCAGGGTGGCGGTCCGTGCGTAGGGGTCGCTGTAGACCATGTGCGTGATCTGCCATCCCAGGTGGATCATGATATAGGAGAAGAGCAGCACCGCGAGATGGTTCAGGGCGCTCATCGGTTTTCGCAGAAGGGGAATGAGCTGGGGGAGCGCGTCGATGCGGATGAGCGAGCGGGTGCGTAAGGCGGCTGCCGCCCCCATGAAGGTGGTGAAGAAGATAACCTTGCGCACCACTTCGTCGGACCAGAAAATGTTGATATCGGTCGTCTTGCGCAGCATGATATTGGCCATGGCGACGACGAGGGCGGCGGAGACGGCGAGAAAGAGCGACCAGTCTTCGACGAAGGACAGGGAACGATCGACGAGACGGATGAATTTTCGAACCATGTTGAGCCCAAAAAAGGGCCGGGGGCGAAAGTCCCCCGGCCGGAAATCGTGACGTGCGGATCGTGCGCGGTCAGTCGGCGAGGGCCTGGCGCACGCGATTCAGATAGTCCGGGCCGATGCGCCGTCCCCAGGTCTCGTAGACCGATGCGGAGTTCTCGATGAGAGTGCGACGATCGGCATCGGAGAGTGAGATGAATTCGACCCCGTCGTTTTTCGCAGCGGCGATCTGTTCTTCATGCTGCTTGCGGGCAATCTGTCGGCTGATGGCGCTCTCCTCCTCGATGACCTCGATGAGGACTTTCTGCAGGTCGGCAGGGAGGCGGTCGAACCAGCGCTTGTTCATCAGGTGAACGAAAAGTCCCTGGGCGTAGTTGACCTCGGTGAAATACTTGGCGATGTTGAACTTGCGGGTGATGTTGCAGACCGTGGGCGTGTGGTCGAGACCGTTGATGACGCCGGTCTGAAGGGCCTGGGGAACGTCGGGCCACGGCATGACGGTGAAGCTCAGGCCCCATGCGCGGTAGATGTCGGTATTGACAGGCGCCTCGGCGATGCGGAAGCTCACCCGGCGGGCATCGGCAAGGGTGCGCACCGGGGTGGTGGTGGCCCAGCCGTAGGTGCCGTAGCTGGTGATGTCGACGACCATGATGCCGCCGGAGAGGGCGGCATTGCGGAACTCGTCAAAGAGCTCGGGAGAGTTGCGGAACGTTTCGAGCTTGTCGAAGGTGTCGACGACGTAGGGGAGATTGACGATCCCGAGCTTGTCGGCAACGTTGGCGGCGGCCACCGACGAGCTGAGCATGCCGTGCACGGCGCCCATCCTGAGCTTCTGAATGACGTCACGTTCGCCGCCGAGCTGCGCCATGGGGCGAAAGTCGACGTAGAGGCGGCCGCCGGAGCGCTCCCAGACCTTGTCGCGGATGCGATAGCCGACTCCGACCCCTTCGATGGCTGGATGGGAGACGTTGGAGAGGATGTAGGTGTGCTCGGCCGTGCGCGGGTCGAAGCTCGGCCTCCAGTGACTCAGGGGATCGGCGTCCTGGCCCATCGCCGGGGCGGCAGCCAGTGCGAGTGCCAGGCACGAAGCTGCAAGGAAGGTCGGAAGACGTCTGTGCATCGGATGACTCCTTTGGATCGCGGGGGATTAAAAGAGGATGCTATCGTATTACAAACTTTGTTTGATTCATACAAATTTCTGCGAAGCAGCCCCTTAAAGCCCCTGATCGTTCAATTTTCTGCGAACGGCCTCAAGGTACTCGGCGCCGATCCTCTCCCCCCATCTCTCGTACACCGGCGTGCTGAGTTCGACGAGTTTCTGGCGGTCGGCCTCGCCGAGGGTGAAGAACTGCACTCCCTTCGCCTTCGCCTCGGCGATCTGCCGCTCTTCCTGCTCCCTGGCGAGAGCACGCGCCCGGGAGCTCTCCTCCTCGATGGTTTCGATAAGGATCTTCTGCAGATCGGCCGGCAGGCGCTCGAACCAGCGCTTGTTCATCAGATGGATATAAAGACCCTGCGCGTAATCGAGGTGGGTGAAGTGCTTGGCCACGTCGAATTTTCGGGTGACATTGCAGACGGTGGGAGTATGGTCGAGACCGTTGATGACGCCGGTCTGCAGCGCCTGCTGCACATCGGGCCACGGCATGACCGTGAAGCGCAGCCCCCAGGCCCTGTACAGATCGGTGTTCACCGGCGCCTGGGCGATGCGGAAGTTGACTCTCCTGGCGTCCTCGAGGGTGCGCACCGGCGCGGTGGTGGCCCAACCGTAGGAGCCGTAACCGGTGAAGTCGACGACGAGGACCCCCTGGCGCGCAGCCCCCTCTCCGAACCGGTTCCACAGTTCGGGGTCGTTGCGAAAGGCCTCGAGCTTCTCGTAGGTATCGACGACGAAGGGAAGATTGACGAGCCCGAGGGTGTCGCTGACGTTGACCGCAGCCACGGAAGAGCAGAGCATCCCCTGCACCGCGCCCATACGCAGTTTCTGGATGACGTCGCGCTCCCCTCCAAGCTGCGCCAGGGGGCGGAAGTCGACGTAGAGCCGCCCCTGCGAACGCTCCCAGATCTTGTCGCGGATGCGGTAACCGACTCCGATCCCTTCGATGGAAGGGTGGTCGACATTGGAGAGGATGTAGGTGTACTGGGCGCCGGAGGGATCGAAGGCGGGGCGCCACGTCGAGAGGGGATCACTCTCTGCGAAGGCGCCGGAGACCGAAAGTGCAACCAGGGCGGATGCGATGCACAGAAGTCTGAGCATGAGGGGGCTCCTTTCAGGCAAGCTGCCGGATATCAACGCAAAATTGATGTGTTCAAACCCCTGGAAGTCTAGGGGGAAGGGGGGCTCGGGTCAAGACAAATCTGGCATCGAAGGCATTGCCGGGCGCCTGGTGCGGCACGACTGTCAGTCGGCCTCGACGCTTCGGTCCGCACTGGAGGCCGAGGCGTCGTCTATGAAGAGACTTCGCCTGGCCGCTTGCCGCACCGCGATCACGGCGGGGTGTTTCAGGCGGCGCTCCTGGGAGATGGCGAAATATCGGACGACCACCTCGGCGACGAAGCCGAGGACGGAGACGCCGTACTGATGCTGCACCTCCGCGGCGATCGCCGCCGGGACAGGAAAGAGGCCGACGCCCGCCTGTCCGAAGGCCTTCATCAGGACCGTGTCGTCAAACTCACCGACGATGTGTGGATGGATGTCGTGCTTGAGGAGCCAGTGGCTGATTTCCCCCCTCAACGATGTCCCCTCGCCAGGCATCAGCAGAGGCGCCCTGTCGAGCGATCGGGGAAAGTTTTTCCTGTAGCGATCGGCCAGGGCGGGGGCGGCGCAAAAGGCCACCGCAGAGCGCCCCAGTTCGTGATTGTACCCCTTCACTCCCAGCTCTCGGGGCAGAGGACGGTCTGCGATGACGAGGTCGAGCTTGTGAATGGCGAGTTCCCCGAACAGGCTCTCCGGCTTAGCCTCATGACAGATGAGACGCACCGGTTCGGACAGCTCAAGAGCCGGTTTGAGCAGCCGGTGGGCCATCGATTTCGGCACCGCATCGACGACGCCGACCCGAAACGGAAGGTCTGCTCCGAGGGGACGTTGTCTGAGGAGCGCCTCCAGTTCGTTTCCGATCTGAAAAATCTCCTCCGCGTGTCTCAGGGCCAGGGTCCCCGCCGAGGTGAGCTCCAGCCGCCGTCCGGTCCTTCGGAAAAGATCTGTATCAAGGGATCTTTCTAGCTCGCCGAGCTGGCCGCTGATCGTCTGTGGCGTGACGTTCAGGCGTTCGGCCGCGCGAATGACTCCGCCGCATTTGGCCACGTTCCAGAAGTAATAGAGCTGCTTGTAGTTCAGCATGTGCCAGGGCTCCTGATCAGTTTTTATCGAACAATCAGTCAAGAAAATACAGATTTTTTTATGTGGCCGCAAGTTGTAACCTTGAGCGTTGCGCCAGAAGAAAGGGCGGTCCGGAGAGGGAAGTGAGGGGGGGCGGGAAGGTTCATACCAATTTTTCATGGCGGGGCGACTCGATGGAACGTCATGTAGGATGTAGAATTAATGCAGCGAAAATTTCCCGGGTCGACTCTCGACCCCTTCTGCCTGGATGCCGCTGCGGGGATTCTGGCTCCCACGAAGGTGGCGCAAGAGGTGTAATCGGTTCATGTCGTTCGGCGGCTTTCTGTGCGCCGCCCGAAGGTGCGGTGAGAAAATCCGCAGGAGCGACAGGCCACATCATGAAGGCGAATTGAAAGCGAATGATCGATCCCATCATCCTGTTCTTTCTGCTCGGACTCGGCGCGGCGCTTCTGCGCTCGGAGCTGCGCCTCCCTGCGGTCATCTATGACTTTCTGAGTATCGTGCTGCTTCTCTCCATCGGACTGAAAGGGGGGATCGAGCTCTCAAAGCAGCCCTTCGGCGCACTGCTTCCGCAGATCCTGGCGGTCACTGCCATGGGCTTTCTGCTGCCCCTCGTGGCCTTCCCCGTACTGCATCGCCTCGGCCGGTTCAAGCGTGCGGATTCGGCGTCCATCGCGGCTCATTACGGTTCGGTGAGCGTCGGCACCTATGCCGTGGCGGTCGCCTACCTGGGCAATCGGAACATCGCCTTCGAAGAGCACCTGCCGCTGCTTCTCGTGGTGCTGGAGGTGCCGGCGATCCTCGTCGGTATCGTTCTGGCGCGCGGCTTCTCGCGGCAGATGCGCTGGGGCGAAGTCACCCACGAGGTCTTTCTGGGCAAGGGGATCGTGCTGCTCATCGGCGGCCTGCTCATCGGCTGGATTGCCGGCCCGCAAGGGGTCGCTTCGATCGAGCCCCTCTTCTTCGACCTCTTCAAGGGGGTCCTGGCGCTCTTTTTGCTCGAGATGGGGATTCTGACCGCGGCTCAGGTCGGAAGTCTGCGCAAGTACGGCCTTTTTCTGCTCGGATTCGGCATCGCCATGCCGTTGTTCTCGGCGGTGGTGGGAGTCGTTCTCGGATGGCTGCTCGGCCTGTCCGTCGGCGGCACGGCAATGCTCGGCATCCTCGCTGCGAGCGCCTCGTATATCGCAGTCCCGGCCGCCATGCGCATTTCCGTTCCAGAGGCGAATCCCACCCTTTCTCTGACCGCCGCCCTCGGCATCACCTTCCCTTTCAACGTTCTGGTGGGGATCCCCCTTTATTACGCTTTCGCCGTGCAGGCGCATTCCTTCTTTGGAGGTTAGATACATGGTCACACATGCGCGCAAGCTGTTGACGATCATCACCGAAGCGGCGTTGGAAGGGGTTCTGGTCCGGGATATCGAGCGTCTCGGGGCCCACGGATACACCATCACCGATGCCCGCGGCAAGGGGAGACGGGGGGTCCGCAGCGCGGGATGGGATGCGAGCAGCAACATCCGCATCGAGATCCTGTGCGACCAGGAAACGGCTTCCGAAATCGCGGCCCATTGCCGAAAAAAATACTACGACAATTACGCGATGACTCTCTTCCTCGTCGACGTGGGGGTCATGCGGCCGGAGAAATTTTGAAAAGGCTGTGTGTCGGGCTAGATGGTCTTGCGGTCCAGCCCCCGGTACTGGATCGCCTCGGCCAGGTGCGCCTGTCCGATCGTCTCTGCGCCGGCGAGATCGGCGATGGTGCGGGCGACCTTGAGGATGCGGGTGTAGCTTCGGGCTGAGAGGCCGAGGCGGTCGGTGACCGTTTCGAGAAGGGTCTGCCCCCTCTCGTCGAGGCGGCAGAACTTGCGGATGTGGCGGGACTGCATTCCGGCGTTGCAGTGGATGCCGAAGGGGGCGAGGCGTTCGCGCTGAAGGGTCCGGGCCGCCTCGACGCGAGACCGCACCGTCCCCGACGATTCGCCGTCGCGCGGATCGGACAGATCGCGGTGCAGGACGCGGGGGACCTCGATGTGCAGGTCGATGCGGTCGAGCAGAGGGCCGGAAAGGCGGCTCTTGTAGCGCTGGAGCATCGGAGGAGTGCAGGTGCACTCGTGCTGGGGATCGCCGAGAAAGCCGCAGGGGCAGGGGTTCATCGACGCCACGAGCATGAAGGAGGCGGGAAAAGTGAGGCTCGTGGAGGCCCGGGCGATGGTGACCTGCCCGTCTTCCAGCGGCTGGCGCAGCATCTCCAGGACGTTCTTCTTGAATTCGGGGAGTTCGTCGAGAAACAGGACGCCGTTGTGGGCGAGGGAGACTTCGCCGGGTCGCGGATAGGTTCCTCCCCCGATGAGTCCTGCATCGGAGATGGTGTGATGTGGGTGACGGAAAGAGCGCCGGGTGATGAGCGCCTGCCGTTCGGGAAGAAGCCCCATGACCGAGTGGATCTTCGTCGTCTCCAGCGCTTCGGCGAAGCTCATGGCGGGGAGAATTCCGGGGATTCGCCGGGCGAGCATCGTCTTGCCGCTCCCCGGAGGGCCAGCCATCAGGATGTTGTGTCCTCCGGCCGCGGCGACCTCAAGGGCGCGCTTGACGTGCTCCTGGCCGCGCACCTCGGAGAAGTCGTCACCGCCATCGGAGCCGTTCGCATCGATGATCGAAGGGGGAGGGGCGCTCGGGGCGAGCCGGCGGGCGCCGTTGAGAAAGTCGACGACATCTCCCAGATCGCGTACGGCGTAGACGGAAACGCCCTCGACGATGCTCCCCTCGGGGGCGTTCTCTTCCGGGAGAATAAGCCCCTCGATGGGCCAGTTGCGGGCCGCCACCGCCACGGGGAGAACGCCGCGCACCGGCTTGATGCGCCCGTCGAGAGAGAGCTCCCCCATCAGGGCGTAGCGCGCGGCCTCCTGTGCGGGGACGACGCCGGTGGCGGTCAGCAACCCCAGCGCCATCGGGAGATCGAAGGCGGCGCCGTCCTTGCGGATGTCCGCCGGCGCCAGATTGATGGTGATTCGCCGGGGAGGAAACTCGTAGCCGGAGTTCTTGATGGCCGACTTGACCCGGTCCTTGCTCTCCTTGACCGCCCCTTCCGGGAGCCCGACGGTGGAGAACTGCGGCAGGCCCTGCGCGATATCGACCTCGACCTCCACCGGGTAGGCCTCGACCCCGATCAGCGCCCCTGACAGTATTTTCGCCAGCATGATGTTCCCCCTCCAATAAAGTCGAGGCGTGAGGGGTCGGGGGTGAAGCGTTCAACTCCAGACCCTCCCGCCATGAATTTATGCCCTCGCCTGCGGGCTTGTCCTGCTCTGCAGATTTTGCACAGAGTCTTTTCTCTTCACTCCTTGCGCCTCACGATTCCAGGTCCTCCAGATATTTCTCGGCCATGATGGCGGCGACGGCGCCGTCGCCGACGGCGGTGGCGATCTGCTTCAGAATCTTTTTTCGAACGTCGCCGGCGGCGAAGACCCCTGGCAGGGAGGTGCGGCACTCGGCGTCGGTGAGGATGTATCCCTCATCGTCGAGCTTGAGAATTTCTGCCAGGAAGTGCGCTTTGGGGACGACGCCGATGGCGACAAAGAGCCCCTGCAGGGAAAGAGATCGCATCTCGCCGCTCTGCACGTTGCGGATCTGCGCCGCCTGCAGCCCGGAAGGGTCCCCTTCGGCCCGCTCGACTGTGGTGTTCCAGAGGATCTCGATCTTTTCGTTGGCGGCGAGCCGATCCTGCAGTATGGAGGTCGCGCGCAGCTTGTCGCGGCGGTGAATGAGATAGACCTTGCTGGCGAAACGGGTGAGAAAGAGCGCCTCCTCGGCGGCAGTATCCCCCCCCCCGACGATGGCCACCGGAACGTTGCGGAAGAAGGCGCCGTCGCAGGTGGCGCAGTAGGAGACCCCCCGACCGGTGAACTCCTTCTCCCCGGGGATGTCGAGCTTGCGCGGCTCGGCGCCGGTGGTGATGATGACGGCGCGGGCGCGCACCTTCTTGCCGTCCACCGTCAGGACCTTTTCGGCCCCCTCATCCACGAGATTCTCAACCTCTCCGTAGTCGACCTTCAGTCCGAACTCCTGGCAGTGCTCCTGAAAGCGCATCATGAGATCGGGGCCGTCGATCCCGCCGGGAAAGCCGGGGTAGTTCTCGACTTTTGTGGTCGTCATGACCTGCCCCCCCATGATCATGCGTTCGACCAGCAGAGTCTTCAGGTTTGCACGGGACGTATAGAGTCCGGCGGTCAGGCCGGCGGGGCCTCCGCCGATGATGGCGACGTCGTAGAGGTTTTCTGACATGGGATCTCCTCGTAAAATTCGAGCGGCGTATTAAACTTGATGATGAATCGGGATCTTAATGCGCTGCGGCTCCTTTTTCAACCCTTTCGAGCAGTCGGGCCGAAGCTTGACCCTGCGTAGAGTCTATCGCTACAATCGGGTCCGAGGACGGGAAAGGTGAAATGAAATGACGGATGGTAAAGAATTCGACAGCAGCATCACGCGCCGCTTCGCCTTCGCCATCGCTCTGACTTCGGTGACCTTCCTTGCGGAGCTGATCGGCGGGCTGTGGACCAACTCCCTCGCCCTTTTGGCCGATGCCGCCCACGTCTTCACCGACCTTTTCGCACTGCTGCTCTCGCTCATGGCCATTCGCCTGGCGAATCTTCCGGCGACCGACAGGCGCACCTACGGCTGGCATCGCGCCGAAATTCTGGCGGCACTCGTCAACGGCGCGGTCCTGATCATCATCTGCATGGGAATTCTCCATGAAGCCTGGAGCCGCCTTCTCGATCCACAGGCGGTCAAGAGCAAAGAGATGTTCATCATCGCCATTGTCGGGCTGACGATGAACCTGATCGTGGCGAGCCGCCTGCACAGCCACGCCCATGACGATCTCAACGTACGCAGCGCCTTTCTCCATGTGGTTGGGGACGCCATCGCCTCAGTGGGGGTGATCGTCGGCGGGGTGATCATGTTCTTCACCGGATGGTACATCGTCGATGCCCTGATCTCGGTGGCCATCGTCGTCATCATCCTGGTGGGCGCCCTGCGGATTCTGCGCGAGGCGCTCCATATCCTGCTGGAGGGAGTCCCGTCGCGCATCGACGTGCAGGAGTTGGTCGCAAGGATGCGTGCCGTTGAGGGAGTCAACGACATCCATCATCTGCACGTCTGGTCGATCTGCTCCCACATTACCGCCCTCTCGGCCCATGTCGACGTCGAGCCGGAGTACCGCCTGCGGCAGGGGGAGATCGTCGGGGAGATCGAGCGTATGCTGGAACACGATTTCCACATCGTCCAGTCCACGCTGCAGGTCGAATGCTCCCGCTGCCTGACCGGCCCGGTCATCCAGCAGCTTCGGCACAGGGAACGGAAGTCGACCCTGTGCTCTCACGGCCACGGCGGCCATTCCCATTAGAGCGCAAAATGAAGACGATCGGATCTATTCTGTTATGGACGGCGGTCCTCGCCCTTGCCCTGGTGGCAGCGGATCAGACGATGGTGCGTCTCCCCGGCGCTCCCGGAGACCTGCGCCAGGCGTATCTTGAGCTGCGCCATGATCTTTTGGGAGACGCAGCGCTTCCGGGCAAGCCCGCACCACAGGGGTCGCCGCGCTATATCTACGTCGATGCCGACGGAGAGCTGCACTTCGTCGATTCTCTGCAGGAGATTCCCCCTTCCTTTCGCTCCGAGGCGCAGCGCCTGAAGCACTAGGTGTCCCGTGTGGTTAACGTGTGTAATTTCTGGGATATTTTTGGTGCTGTCAAGGCGCGCCAACGCAGGCCTGGCCATGCGCTAGGTCAAGTAGGCCAGGGCAGGCAGCGCCGAAAAGAGCCAGAATCAGAAGATACGATTAGCTGCACGGGGCACTAAAGAAGCGTTCCGTAGATCTCCGGACGACGGTCGATAAAACATCGGATCTGGGATCGGTAGGCGTCCATGTCGTCGAAGTCGAACTCGGCCGTCAGTTCGCAATCGCTCTCCCCCCCTTCGCTCAGAACCTCTCCCCGGGCCGAGATCAGCAGGCTCATCCCGAAAAAGTCGAGTTTGCCCTGAATGCCGCAGCAGTTGGCGGCTGCCACGAAAAGCTGGTTTTCGATCGCCCTCGCCCGAAGCAAGGTGCGCCAGTGCTCCTGTCGCGGCTTGGGCCATTCGGCGGGAAGACAGAGGATCTGCGCCCCCTCCAGGGCAAGCTTTCGAAAGAGCTCGGGAAAGCGCAGGTCGTAACAGATGGCGACGCCGATCCGGCCGGCGGAGGTGTCGACGACGAGGGTGCTTTCGCCGGACTTTAGGTAGCGATCCTCTCCCATGGTGGAGAAGAGGTGAAGCTTACGGTAGCTTCCTACGATCTCTCCCCTGTCGACGACGAAAGCGGTGTTGTACAGCGCACCGTCCTTTTTTTCCGCCAGTGAGCCGACCGTCACCATACCGAGTTCGGAGCTGACCGATCGCAGGGCGTCCAGGACTTCGGGAGTGCGCTCGGCGAGGGTGGAGAGATTCGTGTAATCGTATCCGCTGCTCCACATTTCGGGGAGCACCGCCAGATGCCCGCCCTTCTCACCCACTTTTCGCAGGGAGCCGATGGCCGTGCGGAGATTGGAATCGACGTCCCCCAGGGCGATATTGAACTGAATGGCCGAAGCATTGATTTTTCGAGGCATTTCGTCTCCACAATTAAACGGTGTTCTAGGTCTTTGGGGCGCGTCCCCGCCATGGAACCCCAAGCATTGTATTTCATTCCTAACCATTGAACAACCGGACAATCCGGTTTTTCTTGACACCCTGTAGAGTCGGGTGTTAACAATTAATCCGTTTTTTGCCCGGACCCCTCACAGGCTGGGTTATTCGGCTCTTCTAAAACAGCAAGGAAACGTCCCTGGTTGAATAAATGGTCCGTTTCCGTTTCGCGGATCGTTCTACGGATGGGAAGTCACATGGCCAAGGTTTCCACCTTTCTAATACTGTATGCCTTCTGGATATTTCTCTCGGGAATGTTCGACGCCGTTCATCTGTTTCTCGGCGCCGTAGCGGCTCTGTTGGTGACGTTCATGTCGAGCACCCTCTTGTTCAACGAGGAATCGCCCGCCCTTCGCACCGGAGCCGTCTTCGGCATGCTGGGTTATCTTCCCTGGCTCTTCAAGGAGATCGTCATCGCCAACCTTCAGGTGGCCTACATCGTTTTGCATCCCCGCATGCTCGATCTCATCGACCCGCAACTGATCCGCTTCCGCACCCGCCTGAAGCATCCCTTCTCGCGGGCGACCTTCGCCCAGTCGATCACTCTGACTCCCGGAACCGTTTCGGTGAGCATTCGCGATGACGAATTCACCGTTTTTGCGCTGACCAACTCCGCCGCCGAAGCGCTCCCGGGTGAGATGGAAAAGCGCGTCGCCGCGGCGCTGGAGAGGGAGTAACGCCATGGATCAGGTCTTTCTCTACTCGGGCATCGTCCTGTGCGTGTTGATTCTCTTCTCTTTGGTGCGCGTCGTCTGGGGGCCGACAGTCCTCGATCGCATCGTCGGCGGCAGCGTCATCGGGGCGAAGACGCCGGTTCTGCTGCTGCTGATGGGGCTTCTGTACGACAATGTCGGGATGTTCGTCGACATCGCCCTGGCCTATGCGCTCCTGAACTTCATCGCCGCCCTCGGCGCCACCAAGTACTTTCTTCGCCGGCGCGCCGCGCGCCTTGACGCCGGTAAACCCGCCGAAAAGGAGTTCCTGTGATGTCCGTTGTAGTCACCATCATGCTGGCGGCGGGACTCTTCTTCTTCGCCGTAGGAACGCTGGGGGTTCTTCGTTTCCCCGACTTTTACACCCGCCTTCACGCCGCAGGCAAGTGCGACACCTTCGCGGCGATCCTGACTCTTGCGGCGCTGGCCCTCTTCAACCTGCAGGAATTCACCGTTGAGAATCTGCTGGTGAGCCTCAAGATCATGTCCATCGCCGCCTTCGTCTTTATCGCCAGCCCCACCGCGACCCACGCCCTGACCGAGGCGGCGCTGATCGTCGGGGTCGAACCCTGGGAAAAGAAGGGAAAGTCATGATCTGGCAGCTCGATCTGATCATCCTTGCACTGGTCGTCATCTGCGCCCTGGCCGCCATCAACGTGCGCGACCTTCTGGGAGCGTCGGTCATCTTCGGCGTCTACAGCTTTCTGATGTGTCTTCTATGGGCTGAAATGGGCGCGGTCGACGTTGCTTTTACCGAAGCGACCGTCGGCGCGGGTGTGAGCACCATCCTCTTCATCGCGGCCATCTTCCGCACGACCCGAAGGAGTAAGGATTGAAAGTCTTTGCTTTGCTGGCGACAGCCTTGACCGGAGCGATTCTGCTCTACGGAACAGCCGATTTCCCCGCCTGGGGCGATCCCGAATCTCCGGCGAGCACGCACGTCTCGGCGTATTTCATTGAGACGGTGGTGCGCGACACCCACATGCCGAACCTCGTCGCGGCGGTCCTCGGCGATTACCGGGCCTATGACACCATGTTTGAGCTGGTCGTCATCTATTGCGCGGGAATGGCCGTCCTGGCCGTGCTGCGGGGGGCGCGCTCATGAGGAGGTTCAGGGAGCAGGTTCAAAACACTGAAGGGGGGACGGATCTGATCATCCGCACCTCGGTGCGCCTGATGGTCCCCTTCATCCAGCTCTTCGGCCTGTACGTCATCGTGCACGGTCACTACAGTCCCGGGGGCGGCTTCCAGGGGGGGGTTCTGCTCGGATCGGCCTTCATCCTGCTCGCCCTCGCCTACGGAGTGGAATACTCGAAGAAGTACATGTCCGAGTTCGCCAACTTTCTCACCGTCAACATCGGGGTCTTCATCTTCGTCGGTTTCGGCATTCTCTGCGCGCTGGTGGGGGGGTTCTTCCTCGACTACGGCGCCATGGCCAACGTCTTTCCCATGCCCCTGCCCGAATGGCGCTACTGGGGGGTCTTCGTCGTCGAGGTCGGCGTCGGAATGGGGGTGATGGGGATCATGGTCTCCCTCTACTGGGATCTGGCCTCCGCCGGCAGCCGCAAGGAGGGGCTGTAGAAAGATGCTTGAAGAGATCGTTGCCAAATACAACTACTGGATCTATGTGGTGCTGATGATGATTGGCTTCTACGCCATGATCGGAAAGCGCAACATGGTGAAGAAATTGCTGGGGATGAACATCTTTCAGACGACCATCATCCTGTTCTTCATCTCGACCGGCGTCAAGCGCGATGCGGGAATCCCCATCGTCGACAAGTACGCGGGGCTCGCCGGTGAGTTGGAGGTCGCTGCGGTGATGAACCCCCTGCCTCACGTGCTGATGCTCACCGCCATCGTCGTCGGCGTCAGCGTCACCGGCGTCGCTCTGGCGGTCCTGACCCGCGTCTACCGCGAGTACGGAACGCTGGAAGAAGACGAAATTCTGGAAAAAATCGGGCGATGACACAAAATCTCTTTATCTACGCGATCATGGCGCCCCTTCTGGCCGCCCTGCCGGTCAACTTGATGGCGCGCTCCTATCGCCCCTGGGCAGGGACGGTGGCGGTCGGAGCCCTCATCTTCTCCGCCGTCACCTCGACTGTCGTTCTGGCCGACGTCCTGAAAAACGGCACGATTCGCTACACCCTTGGGAACTGGCCTGTTCCCTTCGGGATGGAGCTCATTGTCGATCCGCTCGGCGCGATGATGCTGGTGGTCGTTTCGGTCTGCGCCCTCTTCGCCATCTCCTCGGCGATCCGCTCGGCGAGCGACGAGATGCCGGGGCAGGAGCACCTCTTCTTCACCCTCGCCCTGATCATGATCACGGGCCTCATGGGGCTGGTGGTCTCGGCCGACGCCTTCAACATCTACGTCCTTCTGGAGATCACCGCCATCACCTGTTACGGCCTCATCGCCATGGGGCGGGGGCGCGCTCCGCTGGCGAGTTTCAACTACGTCATCATGGGGACGATCGGCGCCTGCTTCTATCTGCTGGGGATCGGCTACCTCTACATCCTCACCGGCTCACTGAACATGCCCGACATCGCCGGGATCATCCCCGGCCTCGATGCGCCTGCGGCGGTGGCGACGAGCTTCGCTTTTTTGATGGTCGGACTGTGGATCAAGATGGGTTTCTTCCCGCTGCACGGCTGGCTCCCCAACGCCTACACCTATGCGCCTTCAGCGACGAGCGTGCTGATGGCGCCGCTGATGACGAAGGTCTCGGTCTTCCTCATGATCCGGGTGATGTTCTTTCTCTACACCCCGGAGTACGCCTTCGACCACCCGGACGTGCAGCAACTCATCATCTGGGCCGCCGCCCTGGCCATCGTCGTCGCCTCGAGCTTCGCCCTGGCGCAGACCGAGTTCAAGAAAATGCTCGCCTACGTCGTCGTCGCCGAAGTCGGCTACATGGTGGGGGGAGTGTGGCTCGCCAACTCCACCGGCCTCACCGGCGCCATCCTGCACATCGTCAACGACGCCTTGATGACGCTGGTGATGTTCCTGGCCGCCTCGGCGGTCATCTACAAGGTTGGCGCGAGCCGCTTCAGCGACTTTGCGGGACTCTACCGCAAGATGCCGATCACCATGGCGGCCTTCACCCTGGGGGCCTTCGCCCTGATAGGGGTTCCGCCGACGTGCGGCTTCTTCAGCAAGTGGTATCTCATCCTCGGGGGAATCGAGGCGGGGCAGTTCAGCTATGTCGCCGCGCTGGTGGTGAGCTCTCTGGTGAACGCCGTCATCTTCTTCCGCATTATCGAGATCGCTTTCTTCCAGAAGCCTGAAGGAGAGGATGTTCTTCGACGCGCGGAAGCGCCGCTGCCGATTCTGGCGCCGCTGGTCGTCGGCGCCATCGCCCTCATCGTCGTCGGACTCTTCAGCGGACAGATCGTCGGCGGGCTGATCGCTCCGGCGCTGCCCTGGAGTTTCTAGTGCGGCGAGCGCCGCACATTTCCATCGGACAATGACTATGCACCTGGAACACTCCATTCTCCCTCTGGCGGCGGTCCTCGTCTCGTTGCTCGCGGCGATTCCCATCATCCTCAGCGACCGCCGTCCGAACCTGCGCGAGATGTGGACTCTGCTGGCCGGGGTCTCCATGTTCCTGATCGTCGCCTCCATGGTCCCGACCGTGCTGGCCGGCAATCAGCCGACGATCACACTCTTCGAGGTCATCCCGGGGGTGCCGATCCAGTTGCGCGTCGACTCCATGGGGATGCTCTTCGCGCTGATCGCCTCCTTTCTTTTCATCCTGACCTCGATCTACTCCATCGGCTACATGCGATCGTTGCAGGAGCACGATCAGACGCGCTATTTCGCCTCCTTCGCCGTGGCGATCGGCGCGACGGTCGGCGTCGCCTTCTCGGCGAATCTCCTTACGCTCTATCTCTTCTACGAGATGCTCTCGCTCTCCACCTATCCGCTGGTGGCCCACGAGCGAAACGCCGAGTCGCGCTCCTCAGGAAGGCGTTATCTGTCGATTCTTCTCGGGACCTCCGTCGGATTCGCCCTGCCGGCGATGATGATGACGTACGCCTTCGCCGGAACCCTCGACTTCACCGTTGGCGGCATCCTGGGCGGAGCGGCCCCCCCGGCGGTTCTGAGCCTGATGCTGGTGATGCTCGTGGCGGGTTTTGCCAAATGCGGTGTCATGCCCTTTCACGGCTGGCTTCCGGCCGCCATGGTGGCGCCGACCCCGGTCAGCAGCTTTCTGCATGGCGTCGCCGTCGTCAAGGTCGGGGTGTTCTCCGTATTGCGCGTCCTTCTCGATATCTTTGGCATCGACGTTCTGGGCGCCATCACCATGGGAGCGGCTCTCCCCTATTTCGTGAGCTTCACCATCATCGCCGCCTCCATCGTCGCTCTGTCCCAGGACAATCTCAAGAGGCGGCTCGCCTACTCGACGGTCGGGCAGCTCTCCTATATCATGCTCGGCGTCTCGCTGCTGAGTCCGGCCGCGGTCACCGGCGGCATCATGCACATCGCCAGCCACGCTTTTGCTAAAGTTACGCTCTTTTACTGCGCCGGGGCCATCTACGTGGCGTCGCACAAGAAATACATCTCCCAGATGAAAGGCCTGGGCCGAACCATGCCCTTCACCTTCGGGGCCTTCGGCATCGCGGCCCTGAGCATGATCGGGGCCCCGCCATCGGCCGGCTTCGTCTCCAAGTGGCTGATGCTCAACGGCGCTCTCGACGCCGACATGATCATCATCTTCGGGGTCCTTCTCAGCAGCACTCTGCTCAACGCCGCCTATTTCGTCCCGATCGTCTACCAGGGCTTCTTCGGCAAGCCGAATCCTGAGGGGGATCTCGTCGTCGCATCGCAGATCAAGGAGGCGCCCCTCACGCTGCTCGTCCCGCTGATGATCACCTCCATCATTTCGTTGCTGATCGGGATCTACCCCTATTTCTTCCTCCAATTTGCCGAGGCGGTGCTGCCATGATCCTGGTTCGTCTCATCGACTATCTGCGCGATCGCTGGTCGCTTCTGGTCAAGCTCTTCCTGGTGGTTCTTGCCCTGCTCGTCGTCGCCGACGCCCTTCCGTTCATCGTCGACAAGGAAAAGGCCCATACCGCCGCCGAGAGGCTCCCCGGCTTCTGGTCGCTTTTCGGGTTTGTCAGTTGCGTCATCATCATCTATGTGTCCAAGCTCTTCGGAGGGCTCGGCATCATGCGCATAGAGGACTACTATAATGATTACTTCAAGTGAGTTGTGGGTCCACCCCTCGCTCATCCTGCTTTTCGGAGCGCTGCTGCTGCCGTTGATCCCGAAGCGGGTTCGGCAGGGTTATCTTCTGCTCGTCCCGATCCTCGTCTTTGTTCACATCCACGGCATGGCGCAGGGGACGTACGGAGAGGTTCCCTTTCTCTCATGGACCCTGACTTTCGGTCGCGTCGACGCGCTTGCTTCGGTATTCGGCTACATCATGGCGCTGATGGCGATCCTGGGGACGCTCTACGCCCTGCATGTACGAAAGACCGGCGAGCTTGTCGCCGCCTGGGTCTACGTGGCGGGGTCCCTTGGGGCCATCTATGCCGGAGATCTCCTGACGCTCTTTCTTTTCTGGGAGCTGATGGCCTTCTCCTCGGTCTTTCTCATCTGGTACAGACAGGAGAGCGATTCGCTGGCCGCCGGATTCCGCTATCTGCTGGTCCATGCTGCCGGAGGCGTCTCTCTTCTTGCGGGCATTCTTCTCTACAGCAGGGGGGTCGAGAGCCTCGCCTTTGTTTCCTTCAACGTGCAGAACCTCGGCGCCGGTGAATGGCTGATACTCATCGGCTTCATCCTCAACGCGGCCGTTCCGCCCCTTCACGCCTGGCTCCCCGACGGTTACGGTGAAGCGACCTTCAGCGGTTCGGTCTTTCTCTGCGCCTTCACCACCAAAACGGCGGTCTACGCTCTGGCCCGGGGGTTCGCGGGTCTTGAGATCCTCATTCCCCTGGGGGTCGTCATGGCCCTGTACGGCGTCGTCTACGCCGTTCTTGAGAATGACTGCCGGCGCCTTCTGGCTTACCACATTGTCAGCCAGGTCGGGTACATGGTGGCCGGGGTCGGCATCGGAACTCAGCTTGCGATCAATGGGGTGTGCGCCCACGCCTTCGCTCACATTCTCTACAAGGGGCTTCTCTTCATGGGGTGCGGCTCGGTCCTGTACATGACGGGGCAGAGCAAGTTCACCGAACTGGGGGGGCTCTACAAGAAGATGCCCTGGACCTTCCTCTTCACCCTCATCGGGGGGCTGTCGATTTCGGCCTTTCCCCTCTTCAGCGGCTTCGTCAGCAAGTCGATGACGGTGCAGGCGGGCTTTGACGAGCACATCCTCTGGGCAGCCTTCCTCCTGACCCTCGCTTCGGCCGGAACCTTCCTCCACACCGGGCTGAAGGTCCCCTATTTCATCTGGTTCGGCAAGAACCACTGCAAGCCGGAAACGTGGGAGCGGGCCGCCGATCCGCCGTGGAACATGAACGCCGCCATGGCCATCACTTCGGTGTTGTGTATTTACATCGGGATCTATACGCCGTACCTGTACAACATGCTGCCGTATCCGGTCGACTACAACCCGTACACGTCGTACCACATCTCCGAGGCGATGCAGGTTCTGCTCTTCACCATGCTCGGCTTTTTCCTTCTGATCAAGAAGCTACAACCGACCGCTACCATCGCCATCGATACGGACTGGTTCTACCGTATCGGAGCGTCCTATTTCTACAAAGGAGCCGACAAGGGGGCCAACAGCCTCAATACGATGGGAGACCAGATCGCCATGCGGCGCGTCCCCAACGCTCTGGCGCGTTTCTTCGCCATGCCCGGCGGGCATATCCAGTGGCTCCTCATGCGCACCCTGCTGCGCGCTGGAGGGGCGACGGAGGCGCAGATCGAGACCGAGCGTCAAAAAGTCGCCCAGCGAAGCCGCGAGGGGAGCTACCCTGTCGGTGGAAGCGTCCTTTTGGCGGTCGTTTTCCTTTCGCTCGTCTCGATCCTCTTCTTTCTCTTTTAACGAACGGTGGCCTTCAGCCGCCACAGGTGCCCAGCAAAGGACATCGACCATGCTCAAAATACTTCTTGCCCTTGACCTTTCCCCCCATTCACGGCGCGCCGCCGAATATGTCTCCCGGGTCGCTCCGCAGCTTCAGGGCTGCAGCGTCACCGCCCTGGTGGTAAGTTCGGGAATTCCCTACAGCGCCGGGCAGGAAGGAATAGACTCCAAAGAGGAGCCGGAAGTGCACGGCTATGAGGACCACCGGAAGGAAGTTCAGGAGGTTGAAACTTTTCTCGAGGAGATCAGGGATCTCCTTCTGAAAGGGGGACTCTCGCCGGAGGCGCTGAATCTTCGGATCAAGCCGCTGGGCAGAGGGGTGGCCCTCGACATCCTGGACGAGGCCCAGATCGCCGGCTGCGACACCATCGTGGTCGGCCGCCGCGGCCTTTCCACCGTCCAGTCGCTTCTGATGGGTAGCGTTTCTTCGACCATCGTCAAAAACGCCGATGGGCGCGCCGTGTGGGTGGTGGAGTAAGGGGCATTTTCGCTCCCCATGCATCGAGGCGCTCGATCCGGTAAAAAGGATGGACCGGTATCGCCTTGACTTCGCTCTATCTTCACGTCCCATTCTGCCGAAGCAAATGTCCCTACTGCGACTTTTATTCCGTCGCCGGGAACGAAGCCGCGCTGAGGGCCTACCCGGGCAGCCTTTGCAGACACATGGAACTGTCGCGCGAAGCTGGGTGGAGCGGCCCTCTCGGGACGCTGTTTTTCGGAGGGGGAACGCCTTCACTGCTGTCGCCGGAGGAGATCGGGCGGATCCTCGACGCCGGAGCGAGAATCTTCGGCATTGCTGAGGGTGCAGAGATCTCGCTCGAGGCCAATCCGGGGACTCTCACCCTCGAGTCGTTGCGGGGGTACCGCCTCGCCGGGATCAACCGGATCTCCCTCGGGCTGCAGTCCCTGAGCGATGTCCGGCTTCGGCGCCTCGGGCGCTCCCACACGGCCGGTCAGGGACGGCAGGCTGTCGACTGGTCCCGAAAGGCCGGTTTCAACAATCTCTCCTGCGATCTCATGTTCGCCCTGCCGGGCGAAGACCTCTCTTCCCTGCGCTCGGAAATCGACGCCTTCCTTGCTCTCGCTCCCGATCATCTCTCCTGTTACGGTCTGACCGTCGAAGAGGCGACGCCCTTTTATCACCTGCACCGAGCAGGCGAGCTTTCTTTGCCTGAAGAGGAGGACTTCGCAGCACAGTTCATGGCGCTGCACCAGTGGCTCGCTGAGGAGGGGTTCGGACATTATGAGATCTCGAATTATGCGCGCCCCGGTTTCGAGTGCCGGCACAACAGGCGCTACTGGCAGCGGCGAAGCGTGTTGGGAGTCGGCGCCGGCGCCCATTCATTCAGTGCGAAGGGGTGGGGGCGGCGCAGCGCCGCGGCGGCAGATCTCGAGCACTTTCTGAACGCCATAGCCAGAGGAGAGGAGCCTGCAGAATTGCTGGAAGTCTTCGATCGGCGAGGGGCCATGGCCGAGACCCTTTTTCTCG
Source organism: Desulfuromonadales bacterium (assembly GCA_029289095.1). GTDB lineage: Bacteria > Desulfobacterota > Desulfuromonadia > Desulfuromonadales > JACZKF01 > JARFUG01. Next base: position 78,120 of record JARFUG010000003.1, on the reverse strand, counting down.
GCCTGCGCACCGACGCCGGAGTCGATGAACAAGAATTTCGCCATCTATTTGCAACCGGGGTCGCTGAAGCCTTCCCTCGGGCGGTCTCCCAGGTCGGCGCCCGGCTGAGCCTTCGTGAAGGGCGCTGGCGGATGGACCTTGAAGGATGGCTCCTGTACAATCACCTCATTACATCATTTCTCTGAAAATAAAGGGACTTTTCTCTCTCAGCCACCCCTTGACAAAGGGGGTGTGCGTTGTTATGTTGTTCAGCGTTAGCACTCCATATTGTCGAGTGCTAACGATTTTGGGCCGGATTCTCCGGCTTGAATTTTTTTGGGAACCATTTGGCGCAGGAAAATGAGCCAGGAACTCAACGAACGCAGTCGTAAAATCCTCGAAGCGATTATTGAGGATTACATCGATTCGGCGGAGCCCGTCGGATCGCGCGCCGTGACGCGTCGACATCAGATGGGACTTTCTCCGGCCACGGTCCGAAACGTCATGGCCGATCTGGAGGAGATGGGATATCTTCTCGCCCCTCACACCTCCGCCGGACGCATTCCAACGGAAAAAGGGTATCGGTTCTACATCGACTCCCTGTTGAGAGTGCGGCCCCTGACCCTGACGGAGCGGCAGAGAATCGAGCAGCATTATCATCTCAAGGGGAGGCGCATCGAGGACGTTCTGCAGGAGGCGGGAAAAGTCCTCTCGTCGATTTCGCACTATACCGGCCTGGTTCTGGCGCCGCGTTTCACCTCGACGGTTTTTCGCCAGATCGAGTTTGTCCGGCTCTCCGAGGGGCGTATTCTGGTCATTTTCGTATCGGAGTCCGGTCTGGTCCAGAACAAGGTCATCGAAACCGATGAGCGTCTGGCCCAGTCCGAACTCGAGCAGATGACCAATTATCTAAACCTGACCCTGAGCGGACTCACCATCTCGGAAGTAAAGGCGAAGATCCTCGAGGAGATGCGCCAGGAGAAGGCGCTGTACGACAGGCTCCTGAAGAAGGCTCTCGAGTTCTCCAGCGAGACGTTCGGAGAGGAAGAAGGGGGCCAGGTCTATATCGAGGGTGCGGTGAACATTCTGGAGCAGCCCGAATTCACCGACATCGAACGGATGAAGAGGCTCTTTCGCGCCTTCGAGCAGAAGAGCCTCCTGGTGGAACTCCTCGATGCGGCCCAGAAGGCTCGTGGCGTTCAGATATTCATCGGCAGCGAAAGCGAATACAGCGAAATAGAAGGGTGCAGCCTCGTGACGGCGGCCTACACTGGGCGCGGGGGGAACGTCGGGACCCTCGGGGTCATCGGTCCGACCCGCATGCCTTACAATCTTGTCATTCCCATCGTCGACTACACGGCCCGGCTCGTCAGCAAGGTCCTGGAGGTCGATTCGTAGCAGGAGAATAAAAGTGGCGCGGAAAAAGAAGGAAAACGAAGCCTCTGAGCAGCATAAGGCCGAGACGGCGGAAAAGGTGCATGTCGTTGCTCCTCAGGAGGGAGAAGAGCAAGAGGCAAGCCCTTCTGGGGCTAAAGAGGAGGAGATCGAGGCGCTGCGTGCCGAAGCTGGCCGGAACTGGGATCTCTATCTGAGGTCCCAGGCCGATCTGGAGAACTACCGCAGGCGGGCGCAGCGCGAAAAGGAAGAACTCTCGAAGTTCGCCAACGAGGCGATTTTGCGCGAGATCCTGCCGGTCATGGACAATCTCGAGCGCGCGCTTCAGCACGCTGCGAATGCGCAGGAGTCCGGAGGGCTCATGCAGGGGGTGGAGATGACGCTGGAGCAGTTGCGCAAGGTCCTCGAGAAGTTCGGCGTGAAGGTGATCGACGCCGAGGGACAGCCCTTCGATCCGGCTCTGCACGAGGCGATGGGGCAGGTGGAGACAAACGAGTGTCCGCCGAATACGGTGGCCCGGGTCCTGCAGGGAGGGTACCTGCTGAACGAACGACTGTTGCGCCCTTCTCTCGTCATGATCGCCAAAGCCCCGGCGCAATCGTAGACCATACGACGAAGATAGATCGTTACCATACGAACAAAGCAAGCACAGGGAGGATTATTTATCATGTCAAAAGTCATCGGTATCGACCTTGGGACCACGAATTCATGCGTGGCCGTCATGGAAGGCGGCGAGCCCGTCGTTATCGCCAACTCGGAAGGGTCGAGGACTACGCCTTCCATGGTGGCTTTTACCGAAAGCGGCGAGCGTCTGGTGGGGCAGCAGGCCAAGCGGCAGGCGGTGACCAACCCGGAGAACACGCTTTTCGCCATCAAGCGCCTGATCGGGCGCAAATTCGATACGGATACGGTGCGCAAGGACATCCAGATCAGTCCTTTCAAAATCATCAAGGCCGACAACGGGGACGCCTGGGTCGAGGCGCGAGGCAAGAAGTACAGCGCTCCTGAGATCTCGGCCATGGTTCTGCAGAAGATGAAGCAGACCGCCGAGGATTATCTAGGCCATGAAGTGACAGATGCGGTGATCACCGTGCCGGCCTACTTCAATGATTCGCAGCGCCAGGCGACCAAGGACGCCGGAAAGATCGCCGGACTCAACGTCCTGCGCATCATCAACGAGCCGACCGCTGCAGCCCTGGCCTATGGTCTTGACAAGAAAAAGGAAGAGAAGATCGCCGTCTTTGACCTGGGTGGCGGGACTTTCGACGTCTCGATTCTGGAGCTCGGCGACGGTGTTTTCGAAGTCAAATCGACCCACGGCGACACTTTCCTCGGTGGAGAGGATTTCGACCAGCGCATCATCGATTACATCGCCGACGAGTTCAAGAAGGAACAGGGGATTGACCTGCGCAGCGACAAGATGGCGCTGCAGCGCCTGAAGGAGGCGGCCGAGAAGGCGAAGATCGAGCTCTCCTCCTCGATGGAGACCGACATCAATCTCCCCTTCATCACCGCCGACCAGTCCGGGCCCAAGCACCTGAACATGAAGCTGACCCGAGCCAAGCTCGAAAGCATCTGCACCGATCTGCTGAACAAGCTGGTGGAGCCGTGCCGCATAGCGCTGAAGGACGCCGGGCTCTCCGCGTCGGAGATCGACGAGGTCATCCTCGTCGGCGGAATGACCCGCATGCCTGCGGTGCAGAAGAAGGTTCAGGAGATCTTCGGCAAGGTTCCGAGCAAGGGGGTCAACCCCGACGAGGTGGTCGCCATCGGCGCATCGATCCAGGGGGGGGTCCTCAAGGGAGAGGTGAAGGACGTCCTGCTCCTCGACGTGACCCCGCTGTCGCTGGGGATCGAGACTCTCGGCGGCATCATGACCAAACTCATCGAGAAGAACACCACCATCCCCTGCAAGAAGAGCCAGGTCTTCTCCACTGCGGCCGACAATCAGCCGGCCGTTTCGGTTCACGTCCTGCAGGGCGAGCGTGAAATGGCGTCGGATAACAAGACGATCGGCCGCTTCGAGCTCGTCGGCATTCCCCCGGCTCCCCGGGGCGTGCCGCAGATCGAAGTGACTTTCGACATCGACGCCAACGGGATTCTTCACGTTTCGGCCAAGGACCTCGGCACGGGCAAGGAACAGTCGATCCGCATCACCGCCTCTTCGGGGCTCTCCGAGGCGGAGATCGAAAAGATGGTCAAGGATGCCGAGGCCCATTCGGCCGAGGACAAGAAGAAACGCGAGCTGATCGAGGCTCGCAACCAGGCCGACAGCCTCGTCTATTCGACCGAGAAATCGCTGGGCGAACACGGACAAAAAGTCGACGAGGCGACGCGCGCAGCGATCCAGTCGGCCATCACGGAGCTCAAGCAGGCGATGGAGGGATCGGATGTCGAAGTGATCCAGAAAAAGACTGAAGCGCTGGCGCAGGCGTCTCACAAGCTCGCCGAGGCTATGTACCAGCAGTCTCAGGCAGGCGCCGCCCCGGAAGGTGAAGCGCCCAAGGGGGGCGCCGGGCAGGAGGACGTCGTGGAGGCGGAGTTCGAAGAGGTGGACGACAAGAAGAAATAGCGCGTCATCCGCATCAGTCGTACCAACGGAAACAGGAGCCGGGAAGTCTTTCCGGCTCCTGTTCCGTTGGAAAAGAGTTTCCGATCGGGCAGGTTCGATGTAAGATAGGCCGGTATGTATTGCCAGCGAATTGAGGAAGAACTGTTTTGGCCAAGCGCGACTATTACGAAACCCTTGAAGTCAATCGAAATGCCAGCGAAACCGAGATCAAGAAAGCCTATCGACGCCTGGCTCTGAAATATCACCCCGACAAGAATGCAGGGAACAAGGAGGCCGAGGAGGTCTTCAAGGAGATAACCGAAGCCTATGCGGTTCTCTCGGACCCGCAAAAAAGGGCGACCTACGACCAGTTCGGCCATGCAGGGCTTGAAGGTGGAGGGTTCTCTTCCGGAGGGTTCGGCGGGGGAAGCCCTTTCGACGACATCTTCGGGGACATCTTCGGGGACATCTTCGGAAGTGCGGGAGCGCGTCGGGGTCGCGGACGGCGAGGGGACGATCTTCGCTACAACCTCACCATTTCCTTTGAGGAAGCGGCTTTCGGGGTCGAAACGACGATACAGATTCCCCGTCATCAGACCTGCGAGACGTGCCAGGGTTCCGGCGCGCGCCCAGGGACTTCCGCCTCCACCTGCCAGACCTGTCGCGGAGCGGGCCAGGTTCGCTATCAGCAGGGATTCTTCTCTCTGACCCGCCCCTGTCCGGATTGCGGGGGCGCCGGCAAGGTCATCGATTCTCCTTGCGCCGATTGTCGCGGCGCAGGGCGAGTCCGCGGCAAGAAAAACCTTTCCCTGAAAATCCCTGCGGGAGTCGAGACGGGGAGCCGCCTTAAACTGCACGCCGAAGGGGAACCGGGTCTGCAGGGAGGAGCCCCCGGCGATCTCTATGTGGTCATCACGGTCAAGGACCACCCGATCTTTCGAAGGGAAGGGCAGAACGTCATCTGCGAGATTCCGATCTCCTTTCCGCAGGCGGCGCTGGGGTGCGAACTCGAGGTGCCGACGCTCGACGGCAAGGTGAAGCTGAAAGTCCCTCCGGGAACCCAGTCCGGCAAAATGCTTCAGCTCACGGGCAAGGGAATCCCGGTTTTGCAGGGGTACGGACGTGGAGACCAGCTTGTCGTCCTTCGCGTTGAGACGCCGTCCCGTCTGACGGCGCGGCAGAAAGAGCTGCTTGAGGAGTTCGCCCGCGAAAGCGGCGAGGACGGACACCCCCAGGGGAAGTCCTTTTTCGACAAGGTCAAGGAGATCTTCGGCTGAACGGCCCTGGAGGAGACGGATGCGACGCTTTGTAGTCTTCGGATTGGTGGTGGCCCTGGTCACGGGTCTGGTTTTGCCGGTCGTGGCCTCCCCTCGTGGCGAGACGGGGCCCTCTTCGGCGCAGGATCTGCGTCGGGCGATCGAGCTCTACGAGGCCGGGCAGCGCGAAGAAGCCCTCTCCAGATTCCGGGGATTCATCGTGCGGCACTCCACCTCTCCCCTGCTGCCCGAGGCCTATCTCTATCTGGCGCGCATCTTCCGCGATGTGGGTCGCTACGACGAGGCTCTTCTCTACATCGCCCGCATTTCCCCGGAGCGCAAGGGGAACGAGGCGAGGCTCATCGAGGGGGCGTCTCTCGTGGGCTCCGGCCAGCCAGCAAGAGGGGTGGAGATCCTGCAGGGGCTTGAAGGCGCTCCCTTGAGCAGCGCCGACAGGCGGCTTCGCTTCACCGCGCTGGCTGAAGGGAATGCAGAACTTGAGCAGTACATGCCTGCTCTTTTCTTCATTCACCGAGCTTTGTCGCTGGCAGGTCCCCGAGAGAGTGAAGCGCTTCTACAGCAAGCCCACATCCTGTTGCGCGATCGCCTGGACGAAGGAGAGCTGTCCGAGGCGGCCTTCATGTTCGCCGGGACCGCACTCGGGCAGGACGCCCGACTGCAGCAGGCCCTCAGGGCCTTCGCCCGGGGGGATCGCGCCACGGCCCAGGCATTGGCACAGCAGATCGTTCAGAGTCCGATTCCCTTCCCCTATCGCCGCGATGCATTGCACCTTTTCGAGCGCCTGACGGCGGGAGCGGCGCCAGAGCGCACCATCGCCGTCATGCTCCCCCTTTCAGGACGTTACGGGGCATTCGGCTCACTGGTCCGGCGAGGGATGGAGCTCGCCCTGCAGCTTCACAGCGACTCGGGCGTCCGGTTCGAATTCATCGACATCGACGCCGATCCTCAAAGAAGTGCGCGCGCCGTTTCCGATGCGAAGGCGCACCCTTCGATCCTCGCCATGGTCGGTCCCCTCACCGGAGGGGCCGGACTCTCGGCTGCCGTGCAGGCCCAGCAGGAGAAGATCCCCCTGCTCTCTCTTTCCCAGCGCAACGGCATCCCCGAGACCGGGGAGTACGTTTTTCGCTTCTCCCTCACCCCTGAAGCGCAGATCCGGACCCTGGTGCGTCATGCAGTCGAGGAGAAGGGGATCTTCTCTTTCGCCATGCTCGTTCCGGAGAACCGCCTCGGGCAGGAAATGGCGGAGCTCTTTACTCGGGAAGTCGAAAGGTTCGGAGGGGTGATCGCCGCCCGTCAGGGCTATCCGGAAACGGCGACCGATTTCAGAGTGCAGGTCCGAAGGCTGGCGGGGCGGGCGCCCGATGAGCCCGAACCGCCGCTCGAAGAAAGGACGCCCCCACCCTTCGAGGCCCTCTTCATCCCCGACTTTTCTGACCGCATTGCACTGATTGCGCCTCAGGTCGCTTTTTACGGGATCACCGGGGTCCAGCTTCTCGGTATCAACGGATGGAATTCGCCCGATCTCACCCGAATGGCCGGCTCGTTCGTGGAAGGCGCGATTTTTGTCGACGGCTTTTTCAAGGGGAGCCATCATCCCGTCGTGCGGGAATTCGTCCACCTTTACGAGCAGAAATACGCCGAGGAGCCGACCGTGTTGGAATCGCAGGGGTTCGATGCGGCAAACATCCTGCTTACCCTTCTCTCAGACCCGAGCGTTCGCACGAGGGAAGATGTGCGCCGCGCCCTTGTTCACCTGCAGGAGTTCCAGAGCCTGGGCGGCCCCACCTCCTTCGATGAGCGCGGAGAGGCGCTGAGAACCCTCTTCCTCCTTCAGATCAGAAAAGGTGCGATTCAGCAGATCAATTGAACCGCTGCGTACAGAATCTCCAGAGAAGTTTTTCAAATAACCGCAAGACGATCCGCCAGAACTTTTCTAGGCATCCCCGACCGTACAGCTAAGTCCCTGATAATTGGACTCTTGGCTTGACTGAGAGGTGCTGGTGTGTTATTTTGTCCTAGTTAGGTAAAGGAGAAGCTCATGTTCAAAATTGGCGATCTTGCGGTTTACCCCACGCAGGGGGTGGGAGTCGTTGAGGCGATTGAAGCCAGGGAGATGGGAGGGGGTCGGCAGGAATTCTACATCCTTCGCATCGTCGACAGCGACATGACCATCATGGTCCCTGTCGGAAACGCCGATCTTGTCGGGATGCGCAGTTTGATTGACAAGGCGAGGATTCCTTCAATTTACAATATTCTGGAAGAGAAACAGAATGGCGGCGCCATGGCGTCCTGGAGCCGCCGTCAACGGGAGTACAACGAAAAGATTAAGACCGGCGACCTCTGCGAGGTCGCGGCCGTTCTTCGGGAACTCTACCAGATCCGTGAGGACAAAGAGCTCTCCTACGGAGAGAAAAAGGTTCTCGATCTGGCGCGCAAGCTTCTTGTGAAAGAGATTGCCGCAGCCGAGGGAATGGACGAAGAGCAGATAGCCGAAAAGGTGGAAAGAATCTTCCTTCACTGAACGTCATCCGATCACCCGATCAAGGTCCCAAAATCCATTTCTGTTTCCCCTCCGGGTGGTGCCGGGCCGTCTTGCGGCCTTTTCTCACGAGAAAGTTCTCCGCTGAATGGCCGTCATCGTATTGATCCCCGCCGCAGGGACCGGAAGCCGAATGGGGGCCGGCGTCAACAAACAGTATCTCGCCCTCGCCGATCGCCCGGTTCTTGCACATACCCTCTCGATTTTCCAGAACCACCCGATTGTTGATGAAATTTTAGTGATTTCCCCCCGTGACGAAATCGATTTCTGCCGAAACGAAGTGGTGGAGCGGTATGCCTTCAACAAGGTGCGCGCAGTCGTCGAGGGAGGCAAAGAGAGGCAGGATTCGGTCCGCAACGGCCTGGGCGCCCTCGAAGCGGAGCCGACCGACGTCGTTCTCATCCATGACGGCGTCCGCCCCTTTTTCCCCCCGCAACTCATCGGTTCCGTGATCACCGGGGCGCAAGCGGGTGGATGCATTGTCGCGGTCCCCGTCAAGGACACCATCAAGGAGGTCGATCAGGGGCGCATCGTCGGCACACCGCCGCGCGGCTCGCTCTGGCAGGCGCAGACGCCCCAGGCTTTTCCCTTCGCCATCATCAGGGAGGCCCATGCAAAGGCTTTCAAGGAGGGGTTTCGCGCCACCGACGACGCGAGCCTGGTGGAGCGCCTCGGCTACCCGGTCGGGGTCGTTCAGGGAAGCTATCGAAATTTCAAGATCACCACCCCCGAGGATCTCGTGATGGCAAGAGCATTCATCGGGGCGGAGGGCAGAACATGAACCGCATCGGTCACGGCTTCGACGTTCATCGTCTCGTTGAAGGGCGCAGACTCATCCTGGGAGGGGTCGATATCCCATACTCTCTCGGACTCCTCGGGCACTCGGATGCAGACGTGCTCCTTCACGCTATCTGCGACGCCCTCCTGGGGGCGCTAGGCGAGGGGGACATCGGTCGCCACTTTCCCGACAGCGATCCGGCCTACAAGGGGATCAGCAGCCTTTCGCTGCTGCGGCACGTCATGGATTTGGCTCGCCAAAGGGGGTACGGGATCGGCAACCTCGATGCGACGGTGATCGCACAGAGCCCCAAACTCGCTACCTACATACGACAAATGGTCGTGAACATCGCAGACGCCTGCGGGACAGGGATCGAAAGGGTGAACGTGAAAGCCACGACCACTGAGGGTCTCGGTTTCGAGGGGCGCGGCGAGGGGATCTCCGCTCACGCCGTGGTTTTGCTGGAAACGAGGTAGAGGTTCGATGGGCTTGCCTCGGCAGATCCGAGAGGGCCATCGGCCAAATTCGAAATACCTTTAATAAGAACGGCGCGGAACGACCAGGCAGGTCAGTCCGTGATGCGAATCCTTTCCATCCAAGAGAGAAAGAAAAACCAATGGGTTCAGTCCCCGAGAGCACACCATCCGCCCCATCCAATTTCATCCGCTCCCTCGTCGCTGAGGACCTTCGGGCCGGCAAGTACGATGGAGAGGTGGTGACCCGCTTCCCTCCGGAACCGAACGGCTACCTTCATATCGGCCATGCGAAATCGATCTGTCTCAATTTCGGATTGGCTGCCGAGTATCGCGGACGTTGCCATCTGCGCTTCGATGACACCAATCCGGCCAAAGAGGACGAGGAGTATGAGCGGGCAATCATTGAGGACGTCTCGTGGCTCGGTTTCAACTGGGGCGAACATCTCTATTTCGCCTCGGATTACTATCAGAAGTTCTACGACTGCGCAGAAGAGCTCATTCAAAAAGGCAAGGCCTATGTGGACAGTCTGAGCGCCGAAGAGATCCGGACGTTTCGGGGGACGCTCACCGCGCCGGGGAAGGACAGCCCCTACCGCAACCGCAGCGTGGAGGAGAATCTCGATCTCTTTCGTCGGATGCGCGCCGGCGAATTCCCTGACGGCGATCACGTCCTTCGCGCCCGTATCGACATGACGTCGCCCAACATCAATCTTCGCGATCCGGCTCTCTACCGCATCAAGCATATGTCGCACCACCGGACGGCGGATGCCTGGTGCATTTACCCGATGTACGATTTCGCGCATCCCATCTCCGACGCTCTCGAGGGGGTCACCCATTCCGTCTGCACCCTGGAGTTCGAGGATCACCGTCCCTTGTACGACTGGGTTCTGGACAACCTCGACCTGCCGGCACGCCCCAAACAGATCGAGTTCGCCCGCCTCAATCTCAGCTACACGGTGATGAGCAAGCGCCGGCTCCTGCAACTGGTGAACGAGGGGCATGTGCACGGGTGGGACGATCCGCGCATGCCGACCATTTCGGGACTTCGCCGACGGGGCTACACCCCCGCTGCGATCCGCTCTTTCTGTGATCGCATCGGCGTCGGCAAGAGCGAAAGCACCATCGACCTGAGCGTCCTTGAAGACACTTTGCGCGAAGACCTCAATGCGCTGGCGCCCCGAGTCCTCGCAGTTCTTCGGCCTCTCAGGGTGGTGATCGTGAATTACCCCGAAGGTCAGGTCGAGATCTTCGAGGGGGCGAACCACCCGGGCGACCCCTCCCTGGGGACGCGCAACCTCCCCTTCTCGCGCGAGATCTATATCGAACGCGACGATTTCGAGGAGGATCCCCCCAAGGGGTTCTTCCGCCTTGCTCCGGGGCGCGAAGTGCGGCTGCGCTTCGCCTATTTCATCCGCTGTGACGAGGTGGTGAAGAATGAGGCGGGAGAGGTGGTGGAGCTTCGCTGCAGCTATGATCCGACGACCCGCGGAGGCTCGGCGGCCGACGGCCGCAAAGTCAAGGGGACGATCCACTGGGTCTCGGCCTCCCATGCCCTGAAGGCCGAAGTGCGCCTGTACGACAGACTCTTCACCGTCGCCAATCCGACTGCGGAGAAGGGGACGGATTTTCTGGATCGGCTCAATCCCGAATCGATGCAGACTCTGAACGGATGCATGCTCGAGCCCTCCCTTGCAGATGCCGAGGCGCAAAAAAGCTATCAGTTCGAGCGCCAGGGATATTTTTGCGTCGATGCCGATTCGGCTCCGGGGCGCCTTGTCTTCAATCGGACAGTTACGCTGCGTGACTCATGGGCCAAAGGGAAGTAGCCCCCGGCAAACACGCCGCCTCTTCTGAGTCCCGGCCCCCGAGGAGGGCGCCCGTTCGATGAAGAGGCGTTTCCACGTCCTGGTCATTGACGACGACCGCACCCTGTGCCGGAACCTTTCGGAGATTCTGCTGGAAAACGGCTACCGGGTCGACTGTCTCAGTGGTGTGGAGACGCCCAACACCGCTGTCCGTCAGATCTCTCCGGACCTGCTGATTCTCGATATCTCCATCCCGGGCAACGGACTCGAGACGCTGCGGCGGCTGAAACTTCATCACGGCACCCGGGATATCCCTGTCATCGTCATTTCTTCAGAATCCGCGCTCGAGTACGAGCTGCTCGACGTTTTCGACTTTTTGCCCAAACCGTTGGACGAGAAGCGGCTGCTGGACGATCTGGCCAGAGCCTCCAGCCTGAAAAAAGGGGAGCGGAACGTCCTTTCACCCCTTGACGCAGTGGAGCTGGCCCTCTTCCAGGGGTATCTCCATCTCCACAGCGGACTGCATTTCGACGCGGGCAACGTACGGATCCTGGAGCGCGGCATTGTTCGCCGAATGCGGGCCTTGAACCTCGACACGGTCAGGGATTACTATGCCTACCTGAACAAATTTGCCGAGAGCCGCCGGGAGCTGCTCAAGCTTCTTGGACTGCTGACCGTTGGAGAGACCTACTTCTTCCGGTATCTTCCCCACTTCGAGGCGCTGAAGCGTACGGTTCTCCCCCAGGTGCTTCGCTCCAGGGAGAAGACGCGCTCTTTGCGCATCTGGTCGGCCGGATGCTCCACGGGGGAGGAGCCGTATTCTCTGGCGATGCTCCTGCGTGAGCATTTTCCGCAGGTGCGCGGGTGGAGGATCGAGATCCTGGGGACCGACATCAACAGAAGAGCGCTCGAAGCGGCTCGCGAAGGGCTCTATGGACCGCGTTCCCTCAGAGTCACAGATCCCATTTACCGCAGCCGCTATTTTCAGCAGGTCGGCTCCTCGTTCCGCGTCATAGACGAGATTCGCGCCATGGTCCGTTTCGCCTATCTCAACCTGCAGACAGACTGTTACCCGTCGGCGGACAACGGCACACAGGATGTCGACTTTCTGTTCTGCCGCAACGTCATGATCTATTTCCGGCCAGAGACGATGCGGCGCATCGTCGAGAGATTCTCGCACTGTCTCGCACCCGGAGGATTTCTCTTTCTTGGGCACTCGGAATCCCTTTCCCAAGTCTCGGAGCGCTTCGTTCGCGAGTCAAAGATGGAGGGGTTTTTCTATCGCCTCAAGGACGACGGGATGAATCAGGCGGAGGCCGTAGGCGGCGAACCGCCTCCCCTGTCAACGGCGCCCGCTCCCACAGTGCCGAAGGTCCAGTCTCCGCGGGAAATGCCCTCTGCTCCACCTCGGGAGAGCGTCTATGCGGAAGGGATGAAGGCTTTTCAGGGCGAAGAATTCGCGCGCGCGGCGCGACTTTTCGACCAGGTGCTCGAGACAGACCCGCGTCACCTCGGGGCTCTGGTGGGAAAAGGGTTCGTGCTCGCCAATCAGGGGCGCTACCCGCAGGCGCTGCAGTGCTGCCGGCGGATTCTCGAGATCGACGATCTTTTTCCGGAAGCGTATTTTCTGCAGGGGATCGTTCTCGAGGCGATGGAGGATGAAGAGGGCGCCGTGCGCGAATACCGGCGCGCTCTGCTCCTCGATGCGGCCTTCGTCGCGGCGCGCTACAATCTCAGCCGCCTCTACAGGCGTCTCGGAAAGCCCAGGGACGCGCGCCGCGAACTGGTCAACGCCCTGAGGATCCTCGAGAAGACGGCGCCGGAGGCTCTCATCCCCCATTCGGGGGGGATTTCGCGGGAGGTTTTCATGGAGGTTTGCCGCGGCGATCTTGAAAGACAGGAGAAGAGGTGAGCGTTCGAAGAACAGGCCGATCGGGCGAAATCCGCGAAACGCTGCGCACGATTCGGGATGAATACTGGCGCGGCATCGAAGAGGTCTGCGAAGATCAGAGCGGACAGGCCGAGAACGTACTCGTTTTTCGCCTCGGGGGGGAGCGCTACGCCATCGTCTCGCGCCTCGCGAGGGAGGTGCTGCGCATTCCGCGCATCGTACGCATTCCGAGGCTTTCGCCGTCGATTCGAGGAATCATCAATCTGCGCGGCCAGATCGTTGCGGTGAGCGATCTGCGCCCCTACCTGGGGCTCCCCTGCTCGGAGATCACGGAGGAGGGGCGTCTGGTGGTTGCACAGGCGGGCGGCGTCACAACGGCTCTGGCGGTCGAGAAGGTCGAAGGGCTCCGGAGCATCCCCATCGCACAGATCGAACCACTGACCGAGGGGCTCACTGGGCTTCCGCGCGAGGCGGTGGAGGGGCAGGTCACGACGGAGGAGGAGATTCTCGTCCTGCTCAGACTCGACCATATTCTCAGACAACCCGAATTCATCGTCGATACGGACAACGGATGACCCGCCTGGGGGGGGATCGAAACCCATAGATATGAACAGAGGATGACATGCGCTGGTATCAGGACCGCATTACACTCAAGATCGCCTTACCCCTGATCGTCGTGCTCGCCGTGCTGATGGCGATTTTCTCGGTCTTCTTCATCCAGCAGCGAAGCGAGGTGCTGCGTCAGACGGTCCTGCTCAAGGCCAACGACCTGGCATTGACAGGAGCCAAAAGCGTTGAAATGATCCTGGAGGTCGCCCTCGAGGGAGGGATCTTTAACCCTCAGGAGATCTTCGACACCGATTACCGCCGGATCACCGAAGGACCCCTGGCGGGAGCGGCGATTCCCAAGTACACCACCGCGTATGACGCCTTTTTCGACGAAAGAATCCGGCCGCTGCTCGATACCTATCTCGAAAACGACGGAATGGTCGAATTCGCCGTCGTCACCGACCGCAAAGGATATGTTCCGACCCACAACACCCGCTATTCCCAGCCTCTGACCGGCGATCCGGCCAGGGATCTGACCAGCAACCGGAGCAAAAGGATCTTCAACGATTCGACCGGCCTGGCGGCGGCGCGTTTCGACGGCAGCAGCGGGCAGAGGGTGCTGCGCCAGACCTACCGGCGGGACACGGGGGAGATCCTGTGGGATATGGCCGCCCCCATCTATGTGCAAGGTGAACACTGGGGGAGCTTCCGGATGGGGATCTCTCTGCTCGAGGTGCAGAAATCGATCGCCGAACTGCGTACCAGCATCATTGTCTCCATGCTCGGGATGCTTTTTGCCGCTTCTCTCACGATTTACCTCGTCGTGCTGCGCATGATCCGGCCGCTGCAGAAGGTCACCGAGGCTGCCAACCGCATCGCCGCGGGAGAACTGGACCAGAAGATCGAGGTTCGCTCCAACGACGAGATCGGGCGCCTCGCCCAGGCTTTCAACACCATGACCCAGGTGATCGTGCGGTCTCTCAAGGGAGAGATCGAGAAGAGCAACCGGCTGATCACGAGCATCAAGGAGGAGATGCAGCAGCTCTCCACCAGCACCAACGAGATCATGGCGATATCGGTCCAGCAGTCCTCGGGAGCCAACCAGCAGGCTTCGGCCGTTCAGGAAGCGACAACGACCTCTGAGGAAATCGCCGTCACGGCAAGGCAGGTCGCAGAGAATGCCGGAAGCGTCGGGGCGCTGGCCGAAAAGGCGAGCACCGCGAGCCAGGAGGGGATGAGCGCGGTGAACGAGGCGGTCGAGGGGATGGGCCAGTTGAAGCAAAAGGTCGGCACCATCTCCTCGGCGATGCTCGAGCTCGGCGAGAATTCCCGGGAGATCGGAGGAATCATCGAGATCATCGAGGAAATTTCCGACCAGACCAATCTTCTCGCCCTCAATGCCGCCATCGAGGCTGCCGGAGCCGGAGAGTCGGGGCGCCGTTTTTCGGTCGTCGCCAACGAGGTGCAGCGCCTGGCCGAGCGCACCGTTCATGCCACCCGCCAGATCCGCGAGCTCATCGACGAGATCCAGAAAGCGACCCATTCGACCATTATGGTCACCGAGGAGGGGACAAAGGGGGTCGACCATGCGAGCCGCCTTGTTGCGCGGATCTCCGAGGGGCTGCAGCGTATCATCGATCTGACGGGAGAGACAAGCCGGGCGGCGAGGGAGATCAGGGTCTCGACGCAACAGCAGACCTCGGCGAGCGAGCAGATGGCCGAAACGATCGCCGAGATCCGTGACGTCGCCACACAGGTCGCCTCTTCGGCAGGTGAGACGGCGCAGGCGATCGCCGAACTCAACGACATGGCCGAGAGATTGCGCAGCCTGGTGGAGGAAGGCGAGTAGTGCATCCGCAAGAGTTCGCAGACACTTTCGTCCGCGACGCCTCGGAGCATCTGCGCCGGATCAGGCAGGGCGCCCTGTCTTTGGAGAAGAGCGGTTTCGACCCGGAGGTCGCCCGCGACCTGCTGCGGCGCGCCCACACTCTCAAAGGGTCCGCCTCTGTTCTCGGCCTCCAGGTGGTAGGGAGGGAAGCGCATGCTCTGGAAGACCTCCTGACTCCGCTGGCCGAGAACGGAAGTCCCGTCCCCCCGGAGCTCATTGACCTTCTCCTGCAGTCGGCCAAGGCCGTCGAGTCGCGGATCTGCGAGGCGGAAAAGTCGGGGGAGATTCTGCGCAACCTTCAGGGGATCTTCCAAGAGGTCGACACCTCACGGGCCGAAGCGTCGGGCGTCGAACCTGCCGCCGGCGCGAGCGCCGTTTCGGAGACGGTCCGCACCCGCGTAGATCGTCTCGACACCCTTGCAAACAACTTGGGAGAGCTCCTGGTCGCCTCGGATGCTTTCCGCAGGAACGGCGGCGCCCTGATCGAATTCAAGATGAAGTTCGAGCGTTTCCTCCAGGCGCTTCGCGGCAGCCAGAGCCACAGGGACGGAAAGCTCCTGCTCGACGAGCTGCACCGGATCGCTTCGGGGATCGAAAGAGACGGCAATACGCTGCACATGCAGGCTCAGTCGGTTCATGCGGAGGCGATGGGGCTTCGGATGCTTCCCCTGGCCTCCATCACCGATGACCTTGCGCTGCTCACCCGCGACCTGTGTCGGGAGCAGGGCAAGGAGGTGGAACTGCTGATCGCAGGAGAGGAGGTCGAACTCGACAGGACCGTCCTCGATACGCTTCGACCGATGCTCATCCACATGCTGCGCAATGCGGTGGACCACGGCATCGAAACGCCACAGGAGCGCCTCGCCGCAGGCAAGCCCTACGCCGGACGAATCGAGATCCGGGCCAGGTACGAGGGGGGAATGGTCGTCGTCTCGATGCAGGATGACGGCAGGGGAATCGATCCGGCGACGGTGCGCGCCAGGGCGCAGCGCCTTGGGGTGATCACCAGGGAGGAGGCCCGCAGTCTGGGAGACGAGGAGACGCTCCATCTCATCCTGCGCCCCGGGTTCACCACCCGCGAGTTCGTCACCGACGTATCGGGGCGTGGCATCGGCATGGACGTGGTCAAAAACAGTCTCGACCGGATCAAGGGGAACCTGTCTCTTCGCTCCGCGGCCGGCAGGGGGACGGAGATCGCGCTTCAGCTCCCCTTTACACTTGCAGTCGTTCCCGGTCTTCTCATCACTTGCGAAGGAGAGACGTTCGCCATTCCTCTGCATTATGTCACTGAAGTGCTCCGGCTCGAGGAGTCGGACCTTCACACCGAGGGGGGAAGGGAGGTCATCCGCTGGCAGGGAAGGCTCGTCCCCCTTCTTTCTCTCAGCGATATCCTGGAGATTCCCCCGCTCAGACACGAGTCCCTTCCCGGGAGGCTGAGCGCCCTCATTCTTCATTTTGGCGGGCAGGTTCTCGCCTGCATCGTGAGTGCCTCTCTCGGAACCCGTGAACTTCTGGTGAAGGGGACCGGTCCCCAGCTCAGGCGGGTACGCTTTTTCGCAGGCGCAACCCCCTTGAGCGACGGCACGCCGGCCCTGATCCTCTCCATCCCTGATCTCTTCGCAGCTCGTTTCGAAAGCGCGGGGACGAATCTGCGCCGGGCGATGCAGGAGCACCGCGTCCGCAGCACCCGCGGCAGGGTGCTGGTCGTTGACGATTCGATCATCACCCGCACCATGGAGAAGAACATCCTGGAGGCTCACGGCTACGAGGTGGAAGTGGCGATCTGCGCCGCGGAGGCTCTGGCCAAAGTCGAAAGGGGACGCTTCGACATGGTGGTGACCGATATCGAGATGCCGGAGATGGACGGATTCGAACTGACGCGGGAGTTGCGAAGACGCAAGGAGACGGCCGATATCCCGGTGGCCATCGTCTCTTCGCGGGCATCGGATGACGACCGGCGCAAGGGGATCGAGGTCGGGGCGCAGGCCTATATCGTCAAAGGGAGCTTCGATCAGGGGAAGCTCCTGGCCACTGTCGAGTCACTCATCGGCTGAAGGGGGAAGAAAATGGAAGCGATTCGGGTGCTGATTGCCGACGATTCCAGGATCATGCGGATGATGGTGCGTCAGATCCTGGAGCGGGATCCAGCCATCGAGATCGTCGGGGAAGCCGCCAACGGACAGGAGGCGCTCGATCTGACACTGCGGGTCCATCCCCACCTGATCATTCTCGATATCATGATGCCCGTGATGGACGGGCTTCAGGCGGTGGAGGAGATCATGGCCCGCAGGCCGACCCCCATCCTCGTCCTGTCGGGGCATGTCGATCCGGAGGACAGCAAATGCGCCTTCAAGGCGATCGCCCTGGGCGCCCTCGACGTCATGGTCAAGACCGAGGCAAGCTGTGCCGAGGATTTTCCTGCGCAACTTCTCGAAAAGGTCAAGTTTCTCGCCGGAATCCGGGTGATGCACCATTTCCGCGGAGGGCGCAGAACCAGAAGAGAACTCCCTGCGCCGACAGGAGAACGGCGGATCCTCGCAATCGGTGCGTCGACCGGAGGCCCCAAGGCGATCCAGTACCTTCTGCGCAGCATTTCGCCGCTGAGCAGGCCGAAGATCGTCATCGTGCAGCATATCGCCCCCGGCTTCTCCCAGGGTTTCGCCCGATGGCTCGGGGAGGAATCTCCTTTCAGCGTGCGGGTGGCCCGCAACGGCGATCCCCTGCAGGAGGGGGTCGCCCTGGTCGCTCCGGACGGCCTGCACATGGAGGTGCGCGACGGCCGCATTCAACTGTCCGACGCCCCGGTGGTAAACAGTTGCCGTCCGTCCATCGATGTCCTGTTCTCTTCCCTGGCCGGGGTCCACGCCCCCAACGTCCTCGCCCTCCTGCTGACCGGAATGGGGCGCGACGGTGCAGCGGGGATGTTGCGTCTCAGGGAAGCGGGAGCCTACAACATCGTGCAGGACGAAAAGACGAGCACCATCTACGGCATGCCGGCTGCCGCCGTCGCCCTCGGGGCCGCTCACCGCATCCTTGCACTGGACCAGATCCCCGAAGCGGTGGCGGCCGTGATGGGGAAAAAAGACCAAAAAGCTTCAACACGGCAACATCCTGTGCTATGAAGGGGCCGTAACGTCGAATAAAGGAGAATGTCCCCATGCCCCTGCGCGTCTACAATACCCTCTCCGGCGCCAAGGAAGAGTTCCGTCCCCTGAATCCCGGCAAGGTCGGGATGTACGTCTGCGGCGTCACGGTCTACGACTACTGCCACATCGGCCACGCCCGGGCAAACGTCGTCTTCGACGTCATCTACCGCTATCTGACGTATGCCGGCTATGACGTCAACTACGTGCGCAACTACACCGATGTCGACGACAAGATCATCAACCGCGCCAACGAGCGGGGGATCGACAGCCGCGAGCTCGCCGAGGAGTTCATCAGGGCCTTCGACGAGGACATGGCCCGGTTGGGGATGGCATGTCCCACCCACCAGCCCAAGGCGACCGAATACATCCCGCAGATCGTCGCCATCGTCGAGCGCCTCATCGACCGGGGGCTCGCCTACGAGGCGGACGGAGACGTCTATTTCGCCGTGGAGCGCTTCCCCGACTATCTCAAGCTCTCCAAGCGCAGCCTCGAGGAGATGCAGGCCGGAGCGCGCATCGCCCCCGGGGAGCGCAAGCGCAACCCCATGGACTTCGCTCTCTGGAAGGGGGCCAAGCCGGGGGAGCCCGCCTGGGAATCCCCCTGGGGACCGGGGCGCCCCGGGTGGCACATCGAGTGTTCGGCCATGAGCATGGAGCTTCTGGGGGAGTCGTTCGACATCCATGGCGGCGGCAAGGACCTCGTCTTCCCTCATCACGAGAACGAGATCGCCCAGAGCGAGGGGGCCTCGGGAAAGCCCTTCGTGCGCTACTGGCTGCACAACGGCTTCGTCAACATCAACCAGGAGAAGATGAGCAAGTCGCTGGGCAACTTCTTCACCATCCGCGACATCCTGAAGAAATACGACCCGGAGGTGGTGCGCTTCTTTCTCCTCACCGCCCATTACCGCTCTCCCATCGACTTTTCCGACCAGAATCTCGAGGAGGCCCGCGCCGGTCTGACCCGCTTCTATGAGGCGCTGCAGGCGGCCGGCGAGGTCCTCGCTGCCCTCGGCGAAGCACAGGGGAGCGCCCAGGCCGGTGAGATCGATGGAGAGCTCCGTGCGCGCATCGAGGGGCTCGAGGCCTCGTTTGTCGAGGCGATGGACGACGACTTCAACACCGCTCTGGCCATAGGGCATTTCTTCGACGCCGTGCGCGCAGTTAACCGCCTCATCGCCGAGGGACAGATCGCTCGCGATCCCCTCGCAGCCGAGCTGCTGCGCACCGGGCGTGAAGCCCTGGTGCGCCTCGGAGGGGTCCTCGGCCTCTTCAGCTCCGAGCCGGCTGTTTGGCTCGAGCAGCAGAAGGGCATCGCCCTTGGTGGGACGGGACTCACCCCCGAGCGCATCGAAGAGCTCATCGCCGAGCGGCTGGAAGCCCGAAAGAGCCGAAACTTCTCCCGAGCCGACGCCATTCGCGACGAGCTGGCCCAAAAGGGGGTCATTCTTCTCGACTCCAAGGAAGGGACGAGCTGGAAGATGAAGTAATCCGTGAGGAGTTGGGAGTTGGGAGAAAAAGCATGAGGTCTCTGCCGGCGGAGTAACCCGTTGCCGGAGAATATGACCATCGCTGTATAATGGAGGGGCGCGCCTGAGGTGCGCCCCTCCCGCTTTTCATAGGTAGATAGATGGCACGATTCGAGATCCGATCGTCTTACACTCCCCGCGGCGACCAGCCGGCGGCGATCCGGGAGCTCGTCGAAGGGATTCGGCGGGGGGACGAGGCCCAGGTTTTGCTAGGCGTCACCGGCTCGGGGAAGACCTTCACCATGGCCAACGTGGTGGCCGAGGTTCAGCGTCCCACCCTCGTCCTTGCGCACAACAAGACCCTCGCCGCCCAGCTCTACGGCGAATTCAAGGAACTTTTTCCCGACAACGCCGTCGAATACTTCGTCTCCTACTACGACTACTACCAGCCCGAGGCGTACGTCCCGGTCACCGACACCTACATCGAGAAGGACTCCTCCATCAACGAGGAGATCGACAAGCTGCGACACAGCGCCACGCGCTCTCTCCTGTCGCGCCGCGACGTCCTCATCGTCGCCTCGGTCTCGTGCATTTACGGCATCGGGTCGCCCGAGGCCTACTACGGGATGCTCGCCCGGGTCGAGGAAGGGATGGAGCTCGAGCGAAACGCCCTTCTGCGCCACCTGGTGGAGATCCAGTACGAGCGCAACGACGTCGATTTTCACCGCGGTTCATTCCGGGTGCGCGGCGACACCGTCGAGATCTTCCCTCCCTACGAGGACAAACGGGCGATCCGGCTCGAGTTCTTCGGCGACGAGATCGAGGCGATCAGCGAAATCGACCCGGTGCGCGGCAAGGTCATCGACCGCATCCCCCGCACCGCCATCTTCCCGGCAAGCCACTATGTCGCCACACGCCCCACTCTCGATCGGGCGATCCGCGAGATCCAGGACGAGCTGCGCGAGCGCCTGCAGTATTTCCACAGCCGTGGGATGCTCGTGGAGGCGCAACGCCTGGAGCAGCGCACCCTTTTCGACATCGAAATGATGGAGGAGATGGGGTACTGCCAGGGAATCGAGAACTACTCGCGCTTTCTCGACGGGCGCCGCGTCGGCGAGCCTCCGGCCACCCTCTTCGATTACTTCCCCAAGGATGCCCTTCTCTTCATCGACGAGAGCCACGTCACGGTCTCCCAGGTTGGCGCCATGTACCGCGGCGACCGATCCCGCAAGGAGACGCTCGTCAACTACGGATTTCGCATCCCCTCGGCTCTAGACAACCGCCCCCTCACTTTCGAGGAGTTCGAGGCGAAAAGGCTTCAGACCGTCTACGTCTCGGCGACCCCGGCCGACTACGAATTGAAGAAGGCGCAAGGGGTTGTCGTCGAGCAGATCGTGCGCCCCACCGGCCTCCTCGATCCCCCCATCGAGGTTCGCTCCGCCCGGGAGCAGGTCGACGACCTCATCCACGAGATCCGCGAGACGGTCAGAGAGGGGGCGCGCGTCCTTGTCACGACCCTCACCAAGCGTATGGCCGAGGACCTCACCGGCTATCTGGACGAACTCGGGATCAAGGTGCGCTACCTCCACTCGGATATCGACACCGTGCAGCGCGTCGAGATCATCCGGGACCTTCGCCAGGGAAAATTCGACGTCCTCGTCGGGATCAACCTGTTGCGCGAGGGGCTCGACATCCCCGAGGTCGCCCTGGTGGCGATCCTCGACGCCGACAAGGAGGGATTCCTTCGTTCAGAGCGCTCCCTCATCCAGACGTGCGGGCGCGCCGCAAGAAACGTCTCCGGGCGGGTCATCATGTACGCCGACCGGATAACCCGCTCCATGCAGGCGTGCCTCGACGAGACAGGACGGCGAAGAGCCGCCCAGCTCGAATATAACCGCGTCCACGGCATCACCCCGGAGACGGTCAGAAAGTCGATTCGCTCCATCCTCGAGGACATCGCCGAGCGCGGCGACTACGTCGAGCTGCCGCTTGCGGCCGAGGAGCTCGCCGAATACCGCTCTGCGGCCGAGTTGCGAAAAGAGATCGCACGGGTGAAAAAAGAGATGCTCGCCGCGGCCGCCGCCCTCGAATTCGAAAAGGCGGCGGAGCTGCGCGACCGGATGCTGGAGTTGGAGAAGAGGGAGTTGGCGGTGGGTTGAGCTGCTATAGAAAAAAAGCCCCTGGAGAATTTCCAGGGGCTTTTTTCTTTTGAGGGTTACGTCCTAAGGGTTATGGAACCTCGACCGTAACCTGGGTCGAAACGGTTGTTCCATTTGCAAGAAAAGTGATGGTAGCTTTGTCGCCGCTGACCATATTGTCGCCAGTGACCAAGACTTCAGCCACAAAACGGCCATTTATATCTGTCAACCCCTCATTGCCAATTGTGCCTCCGTTATAGCTGAGATCAACGCTAACGTTGAAGTCGCTCTTCAGCCCAGTTTGCCATTGGAAGGCAGCCGCCTCGCAGGTAGCCCTAGTATTGTGGCTTGAATCACTGCAGGCATCATAGGTTCCCAATTGATCATAGTAAACCATAGAAACTATCGGCCAGAACGGGAGAAGTACACCATCTCCCCCATCCTGGAGGATCAATGTGACATATTGGCTTCCTGGGGCTCTGGCCTGAAGAGTAGAAGGGGTGGGCGTCAAGGTGCCTGACTCGCCACCACCGTCACCAGCAATTGAAGCAAAGCAGAAGGTGCCACGATCCACGGTAGCCGCACCGTTGTTACTGGTTGAAGCCACAACGTACACCTGCGCAGATTCAGGTGGGTAAAAACGAACGTCGCCCTTGAAGTAGCTGTCGGGTCCGGCTCCGAAGTAACGATAACAGCCGTTAAGAATGGTTCCGGCATTGGCCGGGTAGGTAACCCAGAATTTGGCAGTGCCACTTTTGACCTTAGCCGTACCCTTCGTAAGATTTCCTTCTTCGTCTTCACCAGAGATGTAGGCCCCCTGGAGAGAGGCCCCAACGACATAGTGAAGACTATTGGCGGCAGTGCTGTAGCTGGCATTTGTCTTTATGGTAGTTGCGGTTCTGGTCGTATTTTCGGTGACAAACCTGCTTTTATCCTCCGACTGAGCATTCAGAACCAGTATGCGGTCGTTGTTTTGAATGTACCTGGGGGCATTGTTCCGAATTATGAAATCTCCCAGGAAATCACCACTGGGATCAGTCAGAGTGCCTGAACCGCTGGCCGTCCAGCCTGTTGTACCCATGGTGATCACAGAATCAACCAGTCCTAGATTGATAATGGTGCCGTCAGGAACATCATTTCCGTAACGATCGGTAACTGAAGCGCCGCCGACTCGTCGATAGAAGCCGGGAACGCGTTCCCAGTTCGCCGGAAGAGAAGTTACGTTATTGAGGTCGATGACCGAATTAGTCATCGGATGCGACAGTTTGATCGTATGCGGCGGCCCTGAAGCGATGTTGACCTGCGGCAGGGAAGCCACAACCGGTGGACTCAGGGGGGCTCCGTCGGTTCCCAGAGCCTCTACCCGGATCTCCACCGGTCCCGGAAGTATTCCGGCCTGTAAATTGAGAGAGGCGGAACCTCCGGTAGTAACCACGTCGATGCTGCTTCCCGGAAGAGCGGCAACGATCTGACCGGCCGCATTCATCCCGGAGATATATTCTCCTCCCCCTGGGCTGGTAATGAATGAGACGCGCGCTGTATTGCCGGAGAAGAGATTTTCATCAATGGGTGTGCCGTTGGCTTCCTGGATCTGTATGGTAACGGTTGTGTTCTCTTTCTGGCCGACTCCAGCAACAAAAATGGTGGGGTTGGCGACCGAGAGGAGGATGTTGGCCGGATCTCCGGTAGAGCTGGTGCCGAAGGTGATCGTCCCTTCCAGGCCCCCCACTTCCGCCACAGTCAGGGTAGTCGTGCCCTGAACGGAAGGCGCCTGTAGCGTAAAGAGGGCCCGCCCCGAGGATGTTGTGGTCGGATTTGCACTGATGATGGTCCCTTTAGAACTGTAAAGAGTGACGGGGGTTCCGTTGGAGACCAGATTCCCGACGGCATCGACGAGAACGACCGTAATTTCGGTGGTGGAAGCGCCGTCCGGCGGGAGTGTGCTGGGGGAGGCTGTAATGCTGGATTTGTCTGCATCCGCCCCTCCAGGTACGAAGGCAACCTGGACCTCTTTGGTAAATCCGCCGGTGGAAGCGGTCACTGTCGCAACGCCGGGTTTTGCCGCGGAAGTCAGCATTACCGAGGCGACGCCGTTGGCCTCCGTGGGCGCGGATGTGGAGGAAAGACCCCCCTGAGTGGTGGCGAAGGTGACGGAAACGCCGGATTTCGGCTGCCCGTCAGTGCCGGTGACCGTTGCCTGGATGAGGCTGGTGCTGTTCCCGTCGGCTGATATCGAGGGGCTGGCAGCAACAAGATTGAGAGATGCGATATTGGAAACAGCCGTTCCTATCGTGATTTCCGTGGAGTTGTTTGTGTCGTTGGTGGATCTGGCCGAAATCGTATCGGTTGTGCCTGCGATTTGTCCGGCCGTGTAGAGAATGCTGAACCTTCCGTTGTTGTCTGTGGTCCCGATGGCATTGCTGAGAACGGCGCCGCTCTCATTGGCACTAAAATCAGCAAAGTAAAATTGAACCGTCTCACCCGAAACGGGATTTCCTTTGGCGTCTGTCACTGTCGCCGTGACGGTGGCTTGTCCTCCAGCGCCGAGCTCGGAAGGGCTGGCGTTGAGGAAAATTGCGGCAACCGGTCCGGGGACGAATTTGACCGAAGTGGAATGGCTGAAACCTTGAACCGTGCCGATAATAAGAGCCGTGCCGAGAGAGGATGCCGATTTGAGCCTGACTTCGGCGACTCCGTTGGTGTCGGTGGTCGCAGATGAAGGACTGACATCTCCGCCGACAAGATTGCCGGCAGTGGCAGTGAAATCGACCTGAAAACCGGCAGCCGGCTTTCCGAGGGTATCGCGGACAGTGGCTCGGATGGCGGTTTCGCTTTGGCCGTCCGCAACGATCGACTGAGCTCCTGCGGTCAGAGTGATGGAGTTGACCACACCGGTGCTGGTATCAGCAGAAACGGTGATTTGATGCGGGGCGCTGGAGGTATTGTTGGTCAGAGCGCGAGCCCGGATCGAATCGGTTCCAGACTGTATCCCGGCTGTGTACGTGACCGTGGCCTCGCCAATGATGTTCGTCGTGACCTCGATGGCGCTGAGGGCCGGATTGCCGCTCCCTTTACTGAGAAATTCGAAGGCCACTTTTCTGCCGGAAACAGGATGGTTGTTTTCATCCTTTACAATGGCCGTCAGGGTCGCCGTTCCGGTGGGCGCGACGGTGGAGGGGAAGGATTGAAGGATGACGGAGGCCGGTGGTCCAGGAACGTAGGACACCACCCTGGTATTCGATAATCCTCCGGCCGAGGCCTTGATTTCAGCCTCACCGGTTGCAATAGAAGAGACCAGAATGGCTCTCGCAAAGCCGTTTGTGTCAGAGGAAACAGTGACATTAGAACTGCCGGATCCCGCCTCCCCGATCTCTTTGACGGTCCCGAGAGTGGTTGAAAAAAGAACCGCGATGCCTTCCAGCGCCTTTCCTGTGTTGTCCCTGACGGTCGCAGTAAGAGTTGTGTAATCGACGCCATTCGCCACTAGGGTGGAGCTGGCGGTCTGAAGTGCAAGGGTTTGGAGGAAGGTGGCTTCCTGGGTGACGACGATGCCCTGAGTCGTGTTGGCGGCGCCTGCTGCGGCTGTCAGGACGTCGGTGCCGGTTCCGGGACCGGCCGTATACTGTGTTGTTGCTCTGCCGGTGCCATCACTCGAGACGATGATCGGATTGACATTGGCCGAATCTCCGGTTGCATTCGTCGATATGGTGAAGGTGCAGTTCTGGTTGGGAACGGGAAAGCCGTTTGCATCACGAAGGTAAGCGGTTATGGTGGAACTGCCACCTGGTCCGACGGCATTGGGTGAAGCTCCGAGGATGATGCTTGCAGGAGGGCCGTTGATATAGGTAACCTGCAGTTCGTTGGAAATGACTCCCCCCGTGGAGGCGAACACCTTGTCGGACCCCAGATTGGCGGGAGCCACCAGATAAATTTGGGCTACGCCGAACTCGTTGGTCACGGCCGAAGGCTGTGGACTGAAGCTCCCGGAGAGAGCGGAAAAGTTAATGGTCTGATTTGCCAGAGGTTCGTTGCTGGTGTTCCGCACCGTGGCTCGAATAAGACCGTAGGATCGAGCGTTGTTATTGGTGGGATCGGAGCCGAAGGCAACCAGTTGGTTGTTGAAATACCCAGCAAGTACGATGGCGCCCACCGTAGTGTTGACAGGATCCTGGATGTTGCCATCATCTCCGCCCGGAGTTATGCCGGAGCCGGGTCCAGGGTCAAAGACTTCCGAGGGGTCCGCACCACCTCCCCCACAGGCATAAATCCCGAGAAGCATAAGAATAGTGAGCAGCTTTGCGATTGTTTTCATACTACCCTCCCCAAAGTTCAACTATTAAAAGACCAGAGAAATCGATGCACCAGCTGAAAGTCTGTTTCGGAGTTGAACTTCAGTTTTAATGACGATGTCCTCCAGGGCGATCCATCGAATTCCAAGGAAACCGCCGACATTCGAATCGTCTTCAACCGTCCCTCTGAAAGTCTGGGCGTCGGAGACAAACCAGTAATCTCCTTCCCGATAATGGTAGAAAGGGCCTCCATAGAGGAGGGCGCCTTCGATTTCCCTTTGGAAAATAAAGCCGGCATTAACGACGATGGCTTCATCTACAATGAATCTTCGCACTTGGGTGGATGTGTCGGAAAATTCGTGAAAATAGCTCACTTCCGCGAATCCTCCCAGATCAAAGTGCCTCCCGCGGGCGAAAAGACCCTTGACGCCCCCGGTGGCATAAGGGTTCAGACCGTCACTGAAGTCGGCGCCTCTCATGATGTTGTCGACTTCCAAATCGGCGAAGCCGCCGCGAAGATAAACTTCCCAATTCCGGAAAAGACCAAAATCCACTTGCAAGTAGATTTGATTTTGCCGAACTTTGGCAGTGATACCTCCTGGAATTAAGGCGCCCCCATTTCGAAAATCGGTAAAGTTCCACTCGTCGGCATAACGGGTGTAGCCGAATCCAAGGGAAAATTGACCTGGTGCAGTCTGAGGCTGGGCGGGTCCAAAAAGACCGGCATAAACAGGTGTGATACTGAGAAGTAGAAAGATAGTTGTTGAAATTAAAATTCGCCTCATAAGTTAATCCTCCTTGGATTAAAAATTGCGCAATTAAAGCACGGTCGGGGTTTGGGATCAATAATTAAGATTAAGATGGTATAGGTGTCAGCAATAAACAAGCCAAGACGTGAAAGGACTAGAAAATAATCCGTTCTTGCAATTACCGATATTTACAGGTCCCTTGTCCACGTCAGGCCAGCAAAGTCCGCTGGGATGCCTTTTTTTGTCATACCGGGGACGTTTTTTTACCTTCAGGATGAATGGATTAGCAAGATGTAATTTGCTCTGCCGCTCTCTTTAGGGGAAGTGAGAATCACTCTGGAATGAATGCACTCCGCCAAAAACCCGATATCATTAAGGTATCGCTTTGCATTGCACAGGAGGTTTTTCATGACTCGTTCTCAGGCTACGGAAGAAACGCGTTCCCTCGAGGTGGCTGAATCGGCTCGGGAGACCGAGTGGAGACGGCCCAGCTTCGTCGGCGAGCTTTTTATGGGGAGGGTCCATTCGGAGCTGATTTTCCCCTATCCCGAACAGGATCAAGACGACCGAAAGGTTGGGGACGCCGTTCTGGCGGAGCTCAAGACCTTTCTGGCCGCAAAGGTCGATGCCGACCGCATCGATGCACAAAAGGAGATCCCCCCGGAAGTGACCGAGGCCCTTCGCGCGATGGGTCTTTTCGGCATCAAGATCCCCAAGGAGTACGGCGGGTTGGGGATGTCGCAGGTGAACTACAACCGCATCATCCAACTGGTGGGGAGTCACTGCGCCTCGACGGCCGTCATGCTCTCGGCGCACCAGAGCATCGGCGTCCCCCAACCGCTCAAGCTCTTCGGGACCGATGAGCAGAAGGAAAAATACCTGCCGCGTCTGGCCCGCGGGGCGATGAGCGCTTTCGCCCTGACCGAGCCGGGGGTCGGGTCCGACCCGTCCAAGATGACGACGCAGGCGGTTCCGACCGAGGACGGTGCGGCGTGGCTCATCTCAGGAGAGAAGCTCTGGATCAGCAACGGTCCCGAGGCGGAACTGATGATCGTCATGGCCCGCACGAACGCGCCGGAAATAGAGCGCCCCGAGATTACAGCCTTCATCGTGGAGGGGGATTCTCCCGGCCTCTCGACCGCGCATCGCTGCGACTTCATGGGACTGAAGGGGATCCGGAACGGTCTGCTGAAATTTGAAAACGTGCGCGTGCCTGCGCAGAACATGCTGGGCCGGCGCGGCGACGGCCTTCGCCTTGCCCTGATCACCCTCAACACCGGACGCCTCACGCTGCCGGCGGCCTGTGGCGGGGCGATGAAGCAGATCCTCGCCATGAGCCGCGAGTGGGCCAACGAGCGCACCCAGTGGGGAGCCCCGGTAGGACGCCATGAGGCGGTGGCCGCAAAGATCGCCTCGATGGCGGCAGATCTCTACGCCGTGGAGAGCCTCACATGGCTCACTTCCGCCATGGCGGATCGCGGAGAGACGGATATTCGGCTGGAGGCGGCGATGGCCAAGCTCTTCTGCAGCGAGGCGCTGTGGCGGGCCGCCGATGACGGAGTGCAGGTGCGGGGGGGGAGAGGATACGAAACGGCCGACTCGCTGCGGGGGCGCAGGGAGACGCCCATGCCGATGGAGCGCCTTCTGCGCGATGCTCGCATCAACCTCATCATCGAGGGAACGAGCGAGATCATGCGTCTGTTCATCGCCCGCGAAGCCCTCGATCCACATATGCGCACCGCCGGAGTCACTGCCACGGCGCAGCAAGTTCACTATGGAGATGCGGCAAAATTCTACGCCTCCTGGTACCCTCCGCTGTGGATTCCGGGCCGGGGGAAAGAGGATGTTCGGCTCCATCCCAGGCTGGAGGGGCACATGCGCTACGTCGAGCGCGCCTCCCGACGCCTGGCGCGGGACCTCTTCCATATGATCGTCCGGCACCGCGAGGGGCTGCAGAAAAAACAGCTCCTGTTGGCCCGTCTGGTCGATGCCGGCGCCGAACTCTTCGCCATGGCGGCGGTCCTCTCCCGGGCCTCCTCGCCGCAGGCGCCGGCCGGCTCCGAGAGGCTGGCCGATCTTTTCTGCCGCGCAGCCAGGCGACGGGTCGATGAGCTGCACCACGGTGTGTACAGCAATGACGACGACTTCGTCTATCGCACTGCCCGGCAGATTCTGGAGGGATCCTACCCCTGGCTGGAGGACAATATCGTCAGCACCTGGCGTACGGAGGATCTGGACAGATGAGCGCCCCATACGACTTCGTCATCCTCGGATCGGGGACGACCGCCTTTGCGGGCGCCCTGAAGGGGGCCGAGATGGGGGCGAAGGTCCTGATGGTGGAACAGAGTCAGTTGGGGGGAACGTGCGTCAACTGGGGATGCATCCCGAGCAAAACCTTGATCGCCAAGGCGGAGATGCGCTTCGAGGCGCGGCGCGGCGAACCATACGGTGTGAACCTGCGGGAGGCGCCGCCGGACTGCGTCCGTCTGATGCGCTCCAAGCAGGACGCGGTCGATGTGTTGCGGCGCGAGAGCTATCAGAAGGTGCTGGAGGCCAACCCCCTCATCGACGTGTTGCGGGGACACGGCCGATTTCTCTCGCCCCGGGAACTGCAGGTAGGGGCCGAAGTGCTCGTGTCGGACAGATTTCTCGTGGCATGCGGTGGAGTGCCGAGGACGCTGCGCATTCCCGGGCTCACCGATGTCGACTACCTGACCAGCTATTCAGCGCTTCGCCTGAAATGTTTTCCCCGATCCCTGATCATCATCGGAGGAGGGGTGGTTGCTCTCGAACTGGGACAGATGTTCAGCCGCTTCGGCGTCCGGGTGACGCTCGTCGAGCGGGGCGATCGGGTGCTCAAGGATTTCGATCCCAGGCTCACGGCGATTTTCGAGGGAATCCTTCGGGAGGAGGGGGTGGAGCTTTACTATGGGCTGGAGGCGCAGAGGGTTTATCGGGACGGCGAAGATGTCTGTCTCGTGGCGACGCGCGAAGGGGAGGAAATCGAACTGCGAGCCGAGCGGATCATGCTGGCAGTGGGGACCGTTCCGGCCACCCGCGATATCGGTCTCGAGGAGGCGGGCGTGGCGACCGACGAAGCCGGCTTCATCTCCACCGATGAAGAGATGCGCACCACCGCGCCCAACATCTGGGCGGCCGGAGACTGCACCGGTCCCCCGCTCATTGCACCAGCCGGAGTTCGCGAGGGGGAAATCGCCGTGGAGAACATGCTCGATCCTGAAGCGCACCGGCGAATCGATCATCGCAACACCCCGATGGCGGTCTTTACCGATCCGGAATTCGCCGGCGTCGGACTCTCAGCGGAACGGGGGCGCAGCGAGGGAAAAGAGATCATCGAGTCGTGGCTCGATCTTCAGAAGGTCGCAAAGACGCACGTTCTCGGCGATCGACGGGGGGGAATCGTGCTGAGCAGCGAACGGGGTTCGGGGCGGATCCTGGGGGTGGAAATGCTGGCGCCCAGGGCGGCCGACATCATTCACGAGGCGGCGCTTGCGGTGCGGTTCGGGTTGTCGGTGCACGATCTGGCGAGCACCGTCCACGTCTATCCGAGCATCAGCGATGGACTTCGTCTCGCAGCGCTCCAGAGCCTGGCCCGCGAGCACGGCCGGGAGGCGGATCTCACCCCCTGGCATCCCGGAGATTGAAAAAAAGACGGCACACCGGTTCTTCTGAAAAAGACGGGCGTTTCTCGCCCCTCCCCGGTCGCTCTTCTTCTTCGGCAGTGCCGAAAATAAAATGCGTCTCTCGCAGAAGAAATCGAATGTGCCGTTTTTGTGTCGATAGTAATAGCAGAGGAGGGGGGCGTTTGAACATCGGGGAATCCCTGATTTTGCTTCGGGAAAACCCTGAAAGTGAAGGGATTGCGAGGGACGATTCAGAGGGGCGAGGTGTAACTCCTTACGGATTCAGGTCAAAGGGAGGTGAGCCCCTCGCGCACGGCGTATTTGACGAGATCGGCCAGGTTGCCGATCTTGAGTTTTTTCATGATCTGGGCGCGGTGGGTCTCGACCGTCTTGATGCTGACGTTGAGTTCTTCTGCGATCTCCCGGGTGCTGCGACCCTCGGCGATGAGTTGGAGCACTTCGCGCTCGCGCACGCTCAGGGCCGAAGAGGCGGGATCTTCCGATTCCTCCTTGAGGAGGTCCTCCAGAACAAGCCCAGTGATCTTGGGGCTCAGATAGACGTTGTGGTTCACGACGGCGCGAATGGCGGTGATCAGTTCGTCGAAGGCGCTGTCCTTCAGGACGTAGCCGCGGGCGCCGGCCCGTAGAATCTGCAGGATGATGTTGCGCTCGGAGTGCATGGAGAGGGCGATGATGCGGATTTGGGGGCATTCGGAGAGAATCCTGCGTGTGGCGTCGATACCGTTGAGCCCCGGCATGGAGATGTCCATCACCACCACGTCAGGGAGAAGATCCCGGACGAGTTTCACGGCGGTGCGGCCGTTGTTGGCCACCGCCACCATGTTCATGTCGCTCTGCAGGTCGAAGAGATGACGGATGCAGTCGTGGAATATCTCATGATCGTCCACGAAAATGACATCGATCGGCTTTTCGTGCTTCATCCGGTTCAACTTTTCCCCCTCCCCTATCGCTCTTTCGTTGTCTCAGTCTACGCTCTCCGGTAATATGCCACAGCACGAATCTGCGGTAAAGGGCGATGGTGCGGCTCAGTCGTTCGCGGAAGCGGTCTGGAGGAATTTTATGGCGCACCCGGTGGAAATAAGGTTTTCGCGAACGCATCAAGGCTTCAAAGGAGTGACCCATGGGCTATAGAAATCTGGCCTCAGCCGTGCGCGATCTGGAGAAATCGGGCGATCTCGTGCGCATCGACTGCGAAATCGACCCGAACCTCGAAATCGGCATCGTTCAGCGCCGCGTCTATCAGTCGGGAGGACCGGCTCTTCTTTTCACCAACGTGCGCGGATGCGCCTTTCCGCTTCTCGGAAACCTCTTCGGGACGCTTGATCGCACCCGTTTCCTCTTCCGGGACACCCTGGAGAGAATTCACCGCATGGTTGCCGTCAAGAACGATCCAGCCTCGCTTTTGCGCAACCCCCTGGGAGTCTTCGACGCCGCTCGCGGCGGACTCTCTTTTCTTCCGCGGACGGTGAGTTCCGGACCGGTCCTCGCCCACCAGACAAGTATCGACCGGCTCCCCCAGGTCAAGAGCTGGCCCCTCGACGGCGGCGCCTTCATCACCTTGCCCATCGTCTATTCCGAGAGCCCCGAACGCCCAGGCTGGCGCGCGTCGAACCTCGGCATGTACCGTGTGCAGCTTACCGGCAACCGCTATGAACCCAACCGGGAGGTCGGCCTTCACTATCAGATCCACCGTGGGATCGGGGTTCATCATGCCGAAGCGCTCGAACGCGGCGTCCCTTTCAGGGTCAACATCTTCGTCGGCGGCCCGCCGAGCCTGACGGTCGCCGCCGTCATGCCGTTGCCCGAGGGGATGCCCGAACTCGCCTTTGCAGGGCTTCTTGGGGGACATCGAATCCCGTTGATCCAGAAAAGGGGAGAGCCCGCCATCGTCGCCGAGGCCGATTTCTGCATCACCGGGACAGTCGACCCGAAGCGCACTCTGCCAGAAGGCCCATTCGGAGACCACCTCGGCTATTACAGCCTCGCCCACGATTTCCCCGTCCTCAAGGTGGAGAAGGTCACCCACCGTCCAGGGGCGATCTGGCCATTCACCACTGTGGGGCGCCCCCCCCAGGAAGACACCTCTTTCGGCGCCTTCATCCATGAGCTCACCGGCGATCTGATCCCGTCCGTCCTGCCGGGTGTGCGCGCCGTTCACGCCGTGGACGCCGCCGGCGTCCACCCTCTTCTTCTCGCCATGGGGAGCGAGCGCTATCTTCCTTACGAACCGCAGCGCCAGCCCCGAGAGCTTCTCACCCAGGCCAACGCCATTCTTGGACAGGGGCAGCTCTCCCTCGCCAAGTACCTCTTCATCGCCGCCCAGGAGGACGCCCCCGCCCTCGACCTTCACGAGATCGAGCCGTTCTTCCGGCACATCCTGGAGCGCGCCGACTGGCGGCGCGATCTGCACTTCCAGACCCGCACCACCATCGATACCCTCGATTATACAGGAACGGGGCTCAACGAAGGGTCCAAAGTGGTCGTCGCAGCAGCAGGACCCAAACGGCGGGAGCTTCCGACGCAGATCCCCGGCGATCTGCGGCTTCCCGACGGCTTCGGGGCTCCCCGCGTCGTGCTGCCGGGGATACTGGCTGTGGAAGGGCCGCCCGCCGCCGCTCCCCGCGGGGAAAACGACCCGGTCATGGGCGATTTCTGCTCTTTTTTTGGAAAGGACGACCCGATAAATGCCTTTCCCCTTGTCGTGGTTGCCGATGACAGCGAGTTCACCGCGAGGAACATCGATAATTTCGTCTGGGTGACCTTCACCCGCTCCGACCCTGCGGGCGACATCTACGGCGTGGGAGAATCGATGACCGCCAAGCACTGGGGGTGCACCGGTGCGCTGGTGATCGATGCGCGACGAAAGCCGCATCACGCGCCTGCCCTCGAAGTCGATCCTGCCGCCGAAAAGCGCATCGATGCACTCGGCGCTCCCGGCGGTCCCCTTCACGGGATCATCTAGAAGACGATGTTCCTCCCTGTAATCGTGCGGCGCAATGCCGAGAACCTCCTGGCCGAATTCTGCGAACGGCGAAGTCTTTCACCGTCGGGCGAAGAGATCCGTTTCACTTTCGAGATGGAGGGCTGCGCCGCGACCCTCTTCGGGGAACGTCGCCTCTCCCCTTCCGATCCGTGGTCGCAGCGTCATCCCTTGGCGCGCTTCGTTTTCAGCCTCGAACTCGGGCAGTGGTCCCTGCACTACCGGGACTCTTCCGGCCGCTGGTGTTTCTATCTGAACGCCGGCCCTTGCCTCGACCTCGGCAAGCTCCTGCGACACCTGGCCGAGGACCCGCTGGGCGTATTCCAGCTCAATGACTAAAAAGCTGAAGCATTCCGAACCTGCCGCACTTTCTCCCGGCTCCTATCTTATGATCCGCCGCGCCATTCCCCGAAGCGCCAGCAGATAGGCGACCAGAGTGAACAGGAGCAGATACGCCAGAGAACCGAAGACTTCCGGTCCGATCTGTCCGTAGCTCAAATCGCGCGCCAGACGCACCAGGTGCGTCAGCGGAAGGAACTGCGCCAGCGAACCCGCCCAGGGGGGGAGGGCGTCGATGGGAAAGAAGGTGCCGCTGAACAGAAACATGGGGGTGATGAAAAGAAATATTGGAAGGTTGAAGGTTTCTATGTTGGGGACGATGGAGGTGAAGAGCATGGCGATGGCTCCGAAGGCAAGCCCCCCCAGCAGAGCAAGGGGGAGCAGAAGGAGCCCCTCGGGATAGCGGATGAGACCGAAGGCGCTGATTACAGCCATCATGATGGCGGTTCCGATAAGACTCCGGGTCGCACCCCAGACGATTTCTCCGGTGATGACCTCCTCCAGGGAGAGGGGCGTCGCCAGCATGGCGTTGAAGGTCTTCTGGTAATACATGCGCACGAATGAGGCGTAGGTGTTCTCGAAAAAGGCGCTCTGCATGATGTTGATGGCGATCAGGGCCGGAGCGATGAAGGCTATGTACGAGATCCCCACCCCCCGGTACGTGATCTCTCCGATGAGGGCGCTCAGCCCGATGCCGAAGGCGAGCAGATAGAAAAGGGGCTCCAGCAGAGGAGGGACGAAGCTGATTCTCCACGTCTGGCGGTAGACCGTCCAGTTGCGCTGCCACACTCTCCACGCACCCTTCATTCCCGCAGTTCCCTCCCCGTCAAACGCAAAAAGACGTCCTCCAGCGTCGCCTGCCGCAGCGAGCACCCTTGTGCGCCGAGGGAGCAGATCTTCGCATAGAGGCCCTGCTCTTGCGCATAGACGATCATTCGGTATCCGAGATTCTCGTGCTCCAACCGTTCGTTTTTAATGTAGGTGCACAGCCGGTCGGTCGGATCGACGATCTCGATGAGGTGATCCCCCACATGTCGGCGGATGAGGGCGCGGGGCTCGCCCTCGACCAGGATGCGCCCGTGATCGATGATGACGAGGCGGTCGCACAACCGCGCCGCTTCATCCATGTAGTGTGTCGTGAGAAGAATTGAGAGCCCCCGGTTTTTGAGAACCTCAAGCCGATCCCACACCTGGTGCCGGGACTGGGGGTCGAGCCCCGTGGTCGGCTCGTCCAGAATCACGATCTCGGGGTTATTGATGAGCGCCCGCGCGAGCATCAGGCGGCGCATCATGCCCCCGGAGAGTTCGGGAATTTTCGCATGCCGCCGATGATCCAGGGCGATGAAGGCGAGGAGCTCGTCCGCCCGT
Organism: Desulfuromonadales bacterium; assembly: GCA_029289095.1. Taxonomy (GTDB): domain Bacteria; phylum Desulfobacterota; class Desulfuromonadia; order Desulfuromonadales; family JACZKF01; genus JARFUG01. The sequence continues at coordinate 42,852 of JARFUG010000003.1, read as the reverse complement.
CTGCGGGACTCCCCCTTCGGGATATCGAAATAGCGGGCGAAGACCTCCAGGTTCTGTTCGATCGTCAGGTCGGGGTCGAGGGTGTTTTCCTGCTGGCAGACGCCCAGACGCCCCTTGATTGTTCGCAGGTTGGTGTCGAGGTCGAGGCCAAGAACCGACAGTGAGCCTGCGCTTTTGGGCGTGAAACCGTAGAGCATGCGGATTGTCGTCGTCTTGCCGGCGCCGTTCGGTCCGAGCAGGCCGAAACACTCTCCTCGCTGCACCTGGAAGGAAATGCCGTCGACGGCCCGGAACGTTCCGTACTCCTTGCGCAGATTCTCGGCAACAATAACCTCGTCCATTATGTCCTTGCTCCGGGGTTACTTGCGTTTGCGCAGTGAGCGCATGGAGAAAAGAGCTCTCTTGCCCATGGGGGCGCTCTGAAGCGTCTCGTTCACGAAGCGAACGTCTTCTATGGAGTAGAAGGCGTTGGGATTGTAGCGCTTGATGATTTCGATCACTTCGGGGAGTTTCTTGCGCTTCACGATGGTGAAGATGACCTTGACCGGTCCGGTCTCTCCTCGGGCATCGACGCTCGTCACTCCGTACCCCGATTTCCACAAGAATTTTACCAGTTCGTCGGCTTCCCTGCGGGTGATGATTCGTACAATGAGATTGCCCATGGCGAGCTTGCGTTCAATGACGACGCCTACGAAATTGCCGGCGGAGAATCCGAAGGCGTAGGCGACGTAGGTGACCCAGTTGGTGAGATTCTGCATGACCTGGCCGATGGCGACGATCCAGATCAGCACCTCGAAAAAGCCGACAAAGGCTGCGAAGTACGGCAGCCCTCGCGAGACGAAGATGATGCGAAGGGTCCCGAAGGTCACATCGACAATGCGCGAGACGAAGATCAGAAGAGGGATGACGACGAGCGCAAAAAAGGGGGAGTTGAAGATCGGAAGATCGAACATGGGCGCCTCCCTGTCAGGACCTGATCATCCTACCCTATAGTGAAGATTACCCTGCCTGAGCGGATCCGCCATGACATATCAACGTCTTATCCAGACTCCGGGGAGGTTCCGGGAGGGGCATCCCCGTCCACATGCGGCAAGGTCATGGCCGGGGGACCCGCCTTGCGTCTGACTTGCTATACTGAAAAAAATTCTCTCTTCGGCATCTCCACTGCCTGTGCACCGCCGAATAACAGGGAAAACATGGAGGACAAGAAGATACTCCAGCCCGGACGCAACTGCTGGCGGATCGCCCCCTGCAGGAGGGCGGCTCTCCTCGTCGACGGTGAAGCGTATTTCTCTGCTCTGGCCTCGGCCCTCGGGCGGGCGAAGTATTCGGTCTTCATCCTCGGATGGGACATCGACAGCCGCATCCGACTGCTTCGAAATGGAAAAAGAGATTACCACTTCCCGCCCCTGCGTGAGTTCCTCAGCCGACTGGCGTCGAGGCGCCCCTTGCTGAAAATCCAGGTCCTGGACTGGGATTTCGTCATGCTTTATGCCCTGGAGCGCGAAACCCTCCCCTTTTTCAAATTCGCCTGGAACACTCATCGGCGCGTCCGTTTCCGACTCGACGATCGTCACCCCGTTGGAGGGGCGCATCACCAGAAGGCCGTCGTCATCGACGACAGCATCGCCTTCGTCGGCGGATTCGATCTCGCAGGGTGCCGCTGGGACACCTCCGAGCATCTGCCTGAAGACCCGCGTCGCTGCGATCACGGCCTTGCCTACGGCCCTTTTCATGACGTTCAGATGATGGTCGACGGCGCCGCCGCATCCGTTCTAGGCGACCTGGCCCGCGCCCGTTGGAAGCGCCGAACCGGAGAGATGCTCGATCCGCCTCCCGATCCCATCGATGATCCGTGGCCTCCGGGGGTTCGTCCCGATCTCACCGATGTCCGAGTGGCCGTCGTCCGGACAATGCCGGCCTATAACGGACATGCGGAGATCCGCGAAGTCGAGACCCTTTACCTGGACAGCATAGCGGCCGCCCGATTTTTCATCTACATCGAGAACCAGTTTTTCACCTCTGCCGTTGTAGGCGACGCGCTCACGGCGCGCCTCCAGCAGGAGGACGGCCCGGAAATCGTCCTTGTTTTTCCCAAAGAGTGCTCGGGATGGCTAGAAGAGTCGACCATGGGGGTGCTGCGAGCCCGCATGCTGCGGCAGCTTCTCGAAGCGGACAGGTTCGGAAAACTGAGGGTCTACTACCCTCGAATGGACGCTCCCGGGGAAAAGTCGATCAATCTTCACAGCAAGATCATGATCGTCGATGATCGCCTCCTGCGCGTGGGATCGGCCAATCTCAGCAACCGATCGATGGGTCTTGATACTGAATGCGATCTGGCGGTCGAGGCGGACAACAACGAAACGCGTCTCTCCATCGGCGAGTTCCGCTCCCGCCTTCTGGCGGAACACCTGGGAGTGCCGCCGGGTGATTTCGCCCGCGCTTTTAATGAGGGGGAATCCTTGATTGAGGCGATCGAGGCCCTCAGGGGCCCCGGCCGTTCTCTGGCGCCGCTCGACCCACGAAAAGACAAATGGTTCGACCAGATCGTGCCCGAGGCACAGATCCTCGATCCTGAACGCCCCATGCCTTTCGAGGAATTTGTCGAAGAGATCGTCTCCAGGGATGTCGGCGAAAAGGACACAGGGAAGAAAAGACGATGGGCGCTTCTCGCCGGATTCGCTCTGGCTATGCTCGCCCTGTCGGCAGCCTGGCGATGGACCCCGTTGGGAGAATGGGTAAGTCTCGACGTGTTGCGCGCCTGGGGCGTCGCAGTGCGGGGAAGCCCCTGGGCGCCCGCTCTGGTCGTCGCTCTCTTCGTTCTGGGCGGAATCGTCGTCTTTCCGGTCACGGTCCTGATCTTCGCCACCGCTCTGACGTTTGCCCCTCTGCAGGCGTTTTTCTATGCTCTTGCGGGAGTCCTTGCCAGTGCGGCGCTCACCTATGCAGGGGGCCACTTTCTGGGCCGAGATACGGTGCGTCGGCTGGCGGGAGCGAAGATCAACAGGCTTAGCCAGCAGTTGGCGCAGCGGGGGGTGATCGCTGTTCTTCTGGTGCGCTTCCTCCCCATCGCCCCCTTTTCTATCGTAAACCTGGTTGCCGGGGCGAGTCATATCCACTTTCGTGATTATTTCCTTGGGACGATGCTCGGAATGGGCCCTGGCATACTGGCGATCACGATTTTCGAGAACCGGCTAAGGATAGCCCTCACCGAGCCGGAGCCCGCCAATATTGTGTTTCTCGGGATCGTTCTGCTCGCCATCGGGGGAGGGATCTTGTATCTGCGGCGGTGGCTCTCGGGCAAAAAAAGAGGGGAAGGAGATGAGATGGAGAGAGGATGATGGAAGGTGAGAAAGGGTGTTGTCGGGTCGCTTCCTACAACATTCACCAATGCGTCGGGATGGACGGACAGCTCGATCCGGAGCGTATTGCCGGAATCATCAGGGACCTGAGAGTCGATATCATCGGGCTGCAGGAAGTCAATGCGCCTTTCGGCGAAGACCAAAGGAGCATGCAGCTCGATTTTCTCTGCGGCGCCACCGGCCTGAGGGCTATCGGGGGTCCGACCATCGAGCGTCACGACGGCTATTACGGAAATGCGCTCCTGACCCGCTGTCGGATTTTAGACGTGCGGCGCCATGATCTTTCATACCCTCAGCGCGAATCTCGCGGCGCCCTGGACGTCGAGCTCGAAACGCCGTCGGGGGCGACCCGGATCATCGTCACGCACCTCGGGCTCCAGCCCGCCGAGAGGCGCTACCAGGTGCAGAAGCTTTTGAAGATCGTCGAGCTCTCATCGGCCGAATCATCGGTCATCGTTCTGGGGGACCTGAACGAGTGGTTTCTTCTCGGGCGCCCTGCCCGATGGCTTCACAGGCACTTCGGCCGCACGCCGGCGCCAAGAACCTTCCCCGCTTTTTTCCCCTTGCTCTCTCTTGATCGCATTCTGGTTCAGCCCATGGACGACCTCCTGGAGATCGGCGTCGTAAAGAACAGGGCAACGATGGTCGCCTCGGACCATCTCCCCGTGCTGGCGCGTGTCCGCTTGTCCTGAGATCCGCATCCTCAGGATGGCAAAAGAAAAGGCCGGCAATCGAAAAGATTGCCGGCCATGGTTCGTTCCTGAAAGGGATCAGCCCCAGAGCTGATCGAGTTTTTTGCGCTGCTTTTCCAACTCTTTCTGCCCACGATCGATGGCGCTGAGAAGGTAATTGCGCCAGTCTTCGGCCACATCGCCCCCCCGGTCAATGAGGTCTGCGGTCTTCTCGCCGAGATCCTCCACCGCCTCAGATACCGTCTCTGCGGCCTCGTGGATCATCGCCTCGGCATCGGTGCGCGCCCGTCGGGCGCAACGCGTGATCTGGCGGCGCGTTTTTACGCCGGATTGCGGTGCATACAGAATGGCGAGGCTGGCTCCGATGATCCCACCGGCCAAAAGCATGAGTGCTCCAGCGGTTGTTCTGTGATTGTCGGCCATTTTTCCCTCCCTGGAGAATAAGATCTACTGTCTTATTAAACCATAGACTCGTCCAAGTGCAAGAAACTGCCAAGCAAGGCATTGAGAAAACGATCCTACCTGCCACGAAGCATTTCAGGAATGTTCATCTCCTTGACATTTTCGACCAATACCGTGTGGCACAAATCGCAGTCCATGGAAATGACTTCCCCCGTGACGGTTTCATGCTCATCGTTGTGGCAGCGGATGCAGCCGATCATCGGATCGAAATCAGGGGTGTGGGCGATGTGGTCGACGTAGGTGTTCCACTGAATGTTCATCTCGGGGAAGACGTTTTCAGCATAGGCGGCCTGAACCCCGCGGATCGCCTTTTCAACCAAGCCTTTTTTGACCAGGTCCGGGTAGTTGGTCTGGTACCAGTCGTGCAATTGCGTGGCGATGGCGGTGCGGGCCTGCTGACTCGAGGTGTAGAGCTGGGTTGCCGCCGCCAGGGCTTGGCGCTTGATGAAGGGAAGTTCTTTGGGGATCTCCCCCTCCAGCATCTTGCGGTCGATCGCCTGGTCCGGCGACAGGAAAATGTGGGAGGGGCGGTTGTGGCAGTCGATGCAGTCCATCACCCGAACGCCGCCTCCGCGTGCGGCAGCTTCGGCCATGACTTCGTCGGCGTCAGAACTCAGAAAGATACGCTCTCCGCCGCTGGCTCCGGTCATCGTCACGATGGGGATAATTTGGCGGCCGTAGTCTGCGTGCTGGTAGGTGATTTCGTTTTCCGGCGCCACATGCCAGTGAATCCCATGAGATCCCGTGGTGTGGTCGCCTGCCGAACCGATCTTCATCAGCAGGGCGGTAAAGGTTTTGGTGTTGTGCTCATCCGGAAGAAATCTCTCCTTGATGACGAGCCGGTTTCCATGGAATTTCTCCGGACGGTGGCACTGCTGACACGTGTCCCGGGCGGGACGCAGACCATGGACGGGAGTCTCTATGGGGCGCGGGTGCGTGTCGAAGGCCACGGCGAGAAGCTGGCGGGCTCCGGAGATCTTCGACTTGACGAACCATTCGGCGCCTCCTCCGATGTGGCATTCGACACAGGTCACCCTGGAGTGCGGAGAATTCTGATATGCGGTGTATTCGGGATTCATCACCGTATGGCAGAAAGTGCCGCAAAATCCGGTCGACTCCATGTAATGGTATCCCCTGTAGGCGAGGACGCCGAAAATGAATAGGTTGACGCAAGTGAGAAAGACTGTGAAGAACAAGATCCGACGGAGCCTGGAGAACTTCGTCGGATCGGTGAAATAGTCCTGGAGATATTCGAGGGTGAAAAGCCTGACCTCCTCCTTGCCTTTGAAAAAGAACAGGCCGAGAAAGACAAGAAGAAGTCCTCCGAGAAACACAGGGCCGAGAAGCATGTAGATGAAGCCGGCGAAATAGGTGTTCTCGATGTGAAAATAGATGTCATAGATGATCGCGCCGACGAGAAAGGGGAAGACGACTGTGACGACCATCGCCCCGATCAGAGAGACCTTGCTGTGAGTGATTCCTCTGAAGAATGCATTGATAATATTGGCGACTTCCTTCACTTGAGTACCTCCATGCTGAAAATGTGCAACGGAACCGGCCGCAGTGTTGCACCGGAAGTCGCAGAAAATACAACATCAAACCTAGATAAGAAAAGCGTTTTCACCAGGGAAGCTCAATCCCGTTAATTCTCCGGGGATATTTAAGGCGGGCTCTGCTGAGAAGAGGCCGGCCGGGCAGTTCCCAGGGCGGCGGAGGAAACCTTTCAGGAAAAGCGGAAGTTTCAGTCTGCGCCAATCTTCGGCTCTTTTTCTCTCCGTTCCTGCAACGACTGACTCTCCTTCATCGCCTGCACGAAAACATCGCAAGTTGCGCACTGATCGAAGTCTTTGGCGCAGGCCCGATTCGCGACTTCCCAGCACGGTTTTTGTGACGACCCGCTTCTGTCGACATAAGCGGAACAATTTTCGCGAATCTCTGGCGGACAGACCTTGATCTCCCAGCATGGGCTGAGCTTGAGGAGCTTCTTGATGCCGGGAATGCTGACTCCCTCTTCATGGATGAGATATCTGATGCATTGAATCCACTGGATGTCGTCCTGGGAAAAGTATCTTTTCTGGCCTCGACGTGAAGGTTTGATCAGGCCTTCGTCTTCGTAGATGCGGATCGTCCGGGGATGAACTCCGAGGAGTTTTGCAGCCACGCTGATGGGAAAGATGGGGTCGCTGCTGGAAACCGCCATTGAAACTCTCCTGCGTACGGGGGTGAAATTGCCCCAGCTTTAAGTGAGTTACAGAAATTAATGATACCAAAGGGAGTAGCCGGAAAAAAGGAAAAATTTTTTCACTTTTTGTGTACGCCTCGAATAGTCGGAATCAGGATACAGAAGACGTAGGTGGAATTCACTGCTGCAATTTCAAAGAGAATCGGCAGCGACAGATATCTGGTCTGTTGCAGAATGCCCTGACGAGGTGCAACAGCCTGAGGTCTGGTAACTCGATTGCAACGCTCGCAACAGTTGCCCTGAAGGGAAACAGAACGCGATGCGTCGGATATTGAACAAGGGAAAAGAACCAATAATCAATCAGATAGTAATCTTTCTGGTTGATCGTCTCCATTTTGCCCTGCCGGATTCTGAACACATTTCAGGCGGACGCATCCACTCCGTGCAACGTCAATCGCCTCTTCACCCACGCAGGGAAAAACAATGCATGCCACGACCAACGGGCGTTCGCGGCCGGACAGTTCGTCCTTACCTCTGCTGCGGGGCGGAAGGTTGCCGCAGGTCCGGCCGTTCGATTTCTTTTTTTTCCGTCGGGAATTGAACACTTTTCGCCGGAATCGACTCCATGGGACGGACAAGCCACCTAAGTGGCTGTTTGCGCGTGACTATTTATTTGGCACGCCGGTTGCTATTAAGTTAGGCAAGCAAGCACGGTCTCTTGAGAGGGCCGAAAGATTATAAGAAGACGCCTCCCGCGCGGAGGCGCCAAGTCAAAGGAGGAAAGTCATGGAAACAACCATCGAGAAAATTGGACAAAAAGCGAAATCGGGCTATCTCGTCGCATTGCTGGTCGTCACCGGCGTCATGTCCGTGGTTACGGCTGTTCTGATTTCCTACCCCGCGCTGGCTTTTCTGGCTTCCAGGGTCGGCTGAGGGCTGACGAGAAAGGTTGCTGGCGGGCTGGATCAGTGGATTGGTCGTGCTGTACTGCAAGAGAAGGTGGAGGAGAATATGGAAACCATCGGCAATTTCTTCCGCGAAAAAATGAAGGCAGGTTTCCTGGTCGCAGTGCTGGTTCTGGCCGGCGTCATGTCCGGGGTTACGGCGGTGCTGATCTCCTACCCCGCCCTGGCTTTCTTCGCAGCCAAGGTCGGCTGAGCCAGTCCCAGGAAGATCGGAGTCGAAAAATCCCCCGATGCGAAAGTGCAGAGTGCCGGGTTGAGGGTGTCCTAGGGGAGCATTAGCGTCCGTCCCCGACGAGAGGTGTCCGATGAGCAGCGAGCGAGGCAGGTACCAGAGTTCAGCTAATTTGGAGATCTCACGCAGGAGCGCCCCGGCTGTCCACCTGTTCGGCAACTCCAGCGTTCTCACCGGCGCCATTCTCAACTGCGTAGCAGACGGCGTTTTCACCGTCGATGACCGCATGCGCATCACGTCGTTCAACCGCGCTGCCGAAGAGATCACCGGATTTACCAGGGCGGAGGTGGTCGGAAAGCCGTGTTATGAAATTTTCCGCTCCAATATCTGCTCAGAGAGCTGCCCAGTGCGAGAAGCCAGAAAAACAAACATCGGGGTCGTTAACCGCGAGTTCGAAATCCGCAACAAGGAGAACCGCAAAGTACCGGTTTCGGTGAGCGCTTCCGTCCTGCGCGACCTGCAAGGACATCCCATCGGCGGCGTCGAGGCGTTCCGTGATCGCTCCGAACTGTGCTCCGCCTCCGTGCGGGTCGCCGAGAAGTACACCTTCCGAAATCTCGTCAGCCGCAATCCCGCCATGCATCGGCTCTTCGACGCTCTGCCAGATGTTGCTCGCAGCGATGCCACGGTTCTGGTCTCCGGCGAGAGCGGCACCGGCAAGGAGCTCATCGTCAAGGCGATTCACGAGCTCAGTTCGCGAAGTGCCGGGCCGATGGTCGTCGTGAATTGCGGAGAGCTCCCGGAGCATCTGCTCGAAGTCGAATTTTTCGGCTCGCGCAAGGGAGGTTACGGTAATCGGACCGATCGCCAGGGACGCATCGAACTCGCCGAAGGGGGAACCCTCTTCCTCGACGAAGTCGGTGAGCTTCCATTATCCCTTCAAGTCAAGCTGATGCGGGTGATTGAGCACCAGGAATTTCAGCCCCTCGGCGCAGAAAGGGTGCAAAAGGCCAATGTCCGCTTTGTCGCTGCGACCAACTGTGACCTTAGGGCCAAGGTGAATGCGGGAACCTTCCGCCGTGATCTTTTTTTCAGGATCAATGTAGTCGCTCTTCAGATCCCCCCCCTGCGTCAGAGGCCGGAAGACATCCCCCTGCTCATCGAGGTCTTTCTCGATCGGTTGAACCGCGCCTACGGTAAAAATATCAGGGGTCTCTCCGCTCAGGCGCTCCAGATCCTTCTCGATTACGAATACCCGGGAAACGTTCGGGAGCTGCTGAATATCATCGAGCAGACGGTCATTCTATGTCGCGGCGCTGAAATTGACATCGAGCATCTGCCCACCACGTTGTCGCCAAAGAGCGTTCCAACTCCCGTCCTTTCACGGTCGAGGCGAAAAACGGTTTCTGCCCAGGACCTCAACGAACTGCTCCATCGGCACGGAGGAAACCGTACTGAGGTGGCGGGAATTCTCGGTGTAGACCGTACAACCTTGTGGCGTTGGATGAAGCGGCACGAACTGTGCTGAGGAGTGATCAATCCTCCGGAATATTTCCCTGATGACCGGGATTGGCCCGGCATCTGAACTGAGACGGAAAGGAGAGTTTTTCTATGCAGGAGAAAAGGTTGACAGGGTTAAATAAAAGTAATCTAATGTCCTGTCCCCGGTTCTGCCCTCGAGACGGAGCGGCATAATTTAGCGGCTGAGAAATCCCCGGCGGTCAAAGTGCACAAAGGGAAAAAACTTTGGCCTTTTTTTGTGTGGAATTTTCGATCAGGCCATTAAATAGGACCAACGGGAGGATGGCGCCACATGATGGATCGATGCCCGGCCTGTGATGCAGATTCTTATCTGCTGGCGGACGGCCGCCGCCAGTGTCGCAAGTGCAGACAGAAGTTCACACCCCATCCGAGGCAGGGAAGGCTGTCCGAAGCCACCAGAGAAGCCGTCGCCCAACTATTCTGGGATCTCGGTTCCGCATACAGAGCAGCGGATCTCGCCGGTATCAACCGCAAGACGGTTCAGCGCATCTATAGGGAATTCAGAGTCAAAATGGCCCTGGAAAATGATGGGCTCCAAAACGCAACGCATCTGAGGGAGGTGCAAAGTGAAGGTTGTCCGATGTCGGAGCCGATGAATCTCCTGTGCGGGATCGGCGTCAATGATCGAACGGTGTGGGTCGCCTTTCCCGAGAGGGGGGGCTCAGGCGTTCCACATGCGTGCTGCTCGACTCTGGTGCTAGGCGCTCAATATGGAGCAAAGGAGAATTTTCTCAGTCGAGTTCTGCAGAAACATCTCCCTCACGGTTCGGAAGGGGAACTGCGCGTCGCTGCGGAGTTCTGGGAGTTCGCCCGCAGGCATCTGCGCCGTTACCGGGGGAGTTTTCGAGATGAGTTTCCCCTCTATTTGAAGGAGATGGTGTTCCGGTTCAATAACCCCGAAAAGAAGAAGGCACTCGATATTTTGTTGCGAAGCTGAGGCGGATCGATTTTATCAACTCTTACCGGAGGATGAAGCCAATGAGGTTCTATCGACTGATCCCGATTTTGCTGTTCTGCTGGATTCTGGCTGCACCATCACCGTCTCCCGCAGCTCTGCCGCCCGCCGCGGAAAGCTGCATGGACTGCCACCAGGGAGATATTGACGCATCCGCTTTCGGCATGTCCGTCCACGGGCACAACTCGTGCACAAGCTGCCACACGCAGGTCACCGATCTCGACGGACACATGGACGGAATCGTAAGGGTCGAGCCGGTCAACTGCACCCGCTGCCACAAGGAGCAGACCGCCGAGCATGGATCCAGTATCCATATGCTCAGCGGCATAGGCTGCAAAGACTGCCATTACGACATTCATGCCCTGAAGTCCTGGGGGGGTAAAAAGGAAGTGGCTGTCGACTCGTGCCTCGGCTGCCACGACCACCCCGAATATCTCGAGTCGATTCACGGACGCTCTGTGCTCGACGGCAACCCCGATTCGGCGGCCTGTCACGACTGTCACGGTCTGCATCAGATCAATCCCCTGGGAGACGATCGGCAGAAGATGGCTTTCCACACCAGCGCCTGCATGACCTGCCACGGCGATGAGGAGATGATGAGCCGTGCGGGGCTTTCGGCGCTCACCGTCAAGACGTACCTCGACAATTATCACGGCAAAGGTTACCGCCTCGGTTTCCCGGAAGATACGGCCGGATGCTCCGACTGCCACACCGCCCACAGCGTGCTGCCGCGTGACCACGCCATGTCGAGCATCAATCCCGACAATCTCGTGGCGACCTGCGCCCAGTGCCATCCCAATGCGAATTCGCTCTTCGTGCTCTTTCACCCCCACGGCGATCATCACGACCGCGCCAAGTTTCCGATCCTGTATTGGACTTACATCAGCATGACCTCTCTGCTGGTGGTGACGTTTGCCGTTTTCTGGGTCCACACCCTGCTGTGGATGTTCCGCGGCTTCGTCGAGAACCGCGAGAAGCAAGCCGCCATGGGCTCCCATGCCCATTCGGGAGCGCACGATTCGGACACCGAGGAAGCGGAGGCGGTCGCCGACGGCATGTCGGCATCGGTCGCCGTGACGGTCTCGGCCGGAGAGAGGATGCACGGAGGCGCAGCCGCAGGGAGTCATGCCCACGCCATCTCCGATCCTCAGAAGCAATATCTGCGGTTTGAGAAACGCCACATCTATCTCCACCTCGTCGTCATCATCAGCTTCCTCGGCCTTTCGCTGACCGGGCTTCCGCTCAAGTTCGCCGATCAGGCCTGGGCGGTGAACATGATGAACTTCTTTGGCGGGGTGCACCTGGCCGGTCTCATCCATCGCGGCTGCGCCATCCTGACCTTCTACTACTTCCTCGGCGCTCTCATCATGAGCTTCGACTTCCTGTTCATCCGCAAGGACGTCTATAATCGCAACGGGACAAAGGCCCACTGGCTGCAGCGTCTTTTCGGTCCAGATTCGCTGCTCCCCAACACCCGCGACGTAAAGGACGTCACCGGCATGGTGAAGTGGTTCTTCTTCAAGGGGCCCAAACCGACCTTCGAGCGCTGGACCTACTGGGAGAAGTTCGACTTCCTGGCGGTCTTCTGGGGGATGTTCGCCATCGGCGGCTCCGGTCTGCTCCTTTGGTTCCCTGAATTCTTCGCCCTCTTCCTGCCCGGGTGGATGTTCAACGTCGCCACCATCGTCCATTCGGACGAGGCGCTGCTCGCCACCGGATTCATCTTTACTGTCCACTTCTTCAACACCCACGGTCGGCCCGAGAAGTTCCCGATGGACTTTGTCATCTTCAACGGCCAGATTTCCAAGGAAGAGTTCATCCATGAGCGCGGAGACCAGTGGAAGCGCTACGAGGAGCTCGGGATCCTGGAGCAGTTCGAAGCCAAGAAAACGAGCGGGGTTCTCTATGACTTTTTCTTCAAGGGCTTCGGCTTCCTGGCTTTCTTCACCGGCGTGACGCTGGCGTTTTTGATGCTCTACGCTTTCGTCAAAGGCTGATTCAGAAGGGGGAGCCTCACGGGGCTCCCCCCTCACCTTAGTCTGCGGAGACACAACGATGAAAATAGATAAGGATATGTTCTTGGGGATTTCGGCTCTCGGCATTTACGTGCTCGGGGGCGTGGTGACCTTCGGCGCCATTGCGATGATCGCCCTTCTCTCAGGAAAAGACGTCGCTGGGCTGGGAGATGGGAGGAGCATCGGATATGTTGTTCTTTGCATCGGTTTCTTTCTCTCTATCATGGGCGTTATGGTGATGCGCATTTTCCGCAATCGCCACGGAATTCACATGGTCAGAGCGCGCAGGAAGGCGGGCGTTACAGCCCGATCCTGAAAAAGTCGAATCCCCTCATTTGAGGGGATTCGGGTGTGGCTTTATCAAAACCCCGGGAGAACGCGCCGACGGAACGGATGCATTCTCCCGGGGTTTATTGCTGCCGCGAAGTGAGGAATTCAAGGGAGAGTGGATGGCAATTTACAGGAGCGCCATCGGGGCGAGGCAGGGGAACGACCGTCCGGTTTTCCTCTGAGCTGGGAGGAGAGTCCCAGTGCATTAATTGCAACGTGCGCAACAGTTGCCATAAAAAGAAACAAGCGCACCACGTCGGATTTTGAACAAGAGAAAACGACAGTATTTCAAGCAAGTAGAGTGAACACCATCTGGCGTCCCACTTTCCACATGCCGTATTCTGAACACATCCCAAACGGGCTTATTCCCTCCTGCAACGTCATCGCCTCTGCCGACATCTCAGTCAAAAGGTCATTGCAACGCCAGATAAGTGCATATTCGGGGGCGGACAGCACGACATCATCTCTGGTGTGAGAAGGATTGTCGCAGAGGGCAGGTTATTTTCTTGAATTTCTTCATGCCGGGAATTGAACACTTTTAGTTGGAATCGCCTCTCCAGGATGTGAGTAGGCCGTAAGTATTCGTTTTGGCATGAAAAATCATATTGGCACGGCGGTTGCTATTTAGTAAGGCAAGTAAGCACGGTCGCCAGAGTCGACCGAAAAAATATCAGAAAGTCGCCTTCCGCGGAGGCGCCAAGTCAAAGGAGGAAATCATGGAAACAACTATCGGGAAAATCGGTCAAAAGGCGAAATCAGGATATCTGGCTGCATTGCTGGTCGTCACCGGAGTCATTTCGGTGTTCACGGCGGTGCTGATCTCCTACCCGGCGCTGGCGTTCCTGGCTTCCAGGGTCGGCTGAGGGCGCGGGGTTCGAGGCAAAGTCAAAAAGACGATCCGGAGCGATCCGGCTTTACAGATAACGGAGGAGATCATGGAAAACGTCGTCAGCATTCGTGAAAAGGTGAAAGCAGGTTATCTCGCAGGCGTACTGGTCGTCACCGGAGTCATTTCGGTGTTCACGGCGGTGCTGATCTCCTACCCGGCTCTGGCCTTCCTGGCTTCGCGGGTCGGCTGAGAGCGCGGGACACGAGACTAAGTCAAAAGGCGATCCGGAGCGATCCGGCTTTACTAGATAACGGAGGAGATCATGGGAAACGTCGTTGCGATTCGTGAAAAAGTGAAAGCAGGTTATCTCGCAGGCGTGCTGGTCGTGACCGGGGTCATTTCGGTGTGCACGGCAGTGCTGATCTCCTACCCGGCGCTGGCCTTCCTGGCTTCCCGGGTCGGCTGAGCCGGTTGCGGTCCCAAAGAGCCATCGTTGCGGAGTTTCCTGCCACAAAACAAAAGGCGCCCTCGAGAGGGCGCCTTTTTCGGCTTTTGTGCGATCCGGTTACCAGTTGATTCTGATGTCGTTGAGGATGAAGTTGAAGTCCTTCTCGACCGAGGAAAGGATGGACAAAGCGTAGTCGGCGTTGTGGGCTCCCTTCGCGCCATCTTTCTTCACCAGTTTCAGATTGTAGACGGCCTTCTGGAAGAGTTCCCAGCGAGCAGTGTTGTCGCGGTTGCGGGCATCACCATCACGCAGGGCGTCTTCGACGGTAAGACGAAGGCGGTCAAGTTTGGCGATCTGCTCTCGGGTGTCCTGCTGCCACATCTCGAGAATTTCGTTGTAACCCGAGTCGTGGCAATCGGTGCAGGTGCCGGCCGAAGGACGGTAGACGCCCTTGAACACCGAAGAGTGACACATGTCGCAGCTTATGCCGAACATCGACTTGAGTCCCTCTTCCTCGGGAACCCCGCGGGCGCCCTGGCCCAGGTACATCGAGTTCTGGACCGAATGGCACGAGGTGCAATCGTTCAGAAGCGGAGCAGACGAGCCTTCGTATGCATCATGACAGGCGATGCACATGTTCATGAGGTCGGTTTTGCTCTGGGGGTTGTGCACGACACCGAAGTGACAGTCGTTGCACGAAAGTTCGAAAGTGTCCATATGGAATGTGTGATCGAAGCGCGAGTTCTCCCGGGTGGGGCCGGCCAGAATATCAGGAATCCCTTTGCGCTCCCGGAACTCGGGGTTCTGCACGCTGTCGAGCATGCGCATGTTGACGAGGTCGATGAAGCGGGTGGCCTGCCGGGTCGCCAGGTTCTGCTCATCGGAATGACAGTAGAGACAGTGGTCTTCCGGAACGAGGTCGGGCGACGGATTGGACAGAATGGCAAGTTTCTCTTCAGCCGAAAGGGTGAACTGCATATAGACATCGTAGAGCCCGCCAATCTTGGCTCTCATGTAGCCGGCCAGACCGGGACGGCCATGGCAGTCCAGGCAAGAGACGCCTGCGGCGGCATGGGTCGAGTGCGCCCAGGAATCGACTTCGGCCAGCGGGCCGTACCCCTGGTTGGGGTGGCACATGGCGCAGAACTCAGGCTCTGAGGTCATGTGCAGAATCTGAACGTTGATGACCGCGAAGACAAAAATGAGGCCGATGGAGAGAAACGTTACCAGTAGAAGGTGTCTTTTGCACCAGGCCCAGAGAGTTGAAAGAGACATTGTCCTACCTTTAGCGTTGAAGGGTGATTGGAGAAGACTCATTCTGGAAGGGGTATTAAAACGACGGGAGGATATCGAAAACGCGAGATAAATGCAACCTGGATCTTTTGTTTAAGCGAAAGCTGAAATCCAGGGAAGATAACAAAAACGGAAATGATAGTTGGCAGTAGGTTGTGGGGGAATGCTGTCCTAAATAAACTGAACCCGGGGGAAGCGCCGATTGTCGTCGCTTCTTCCCGGGTTCTTTTCATTCTGAGCGCAGGGCGTCAGCCTCAAGCAGCCCTGCGGACCTTTCGGCCTCAATCGACGGCGGGACTGGCCTTCGCGCCGTTGGGTACGCTCCCGACCGATGAAGGGATTCCCTTGTCATCGAGAAAGACTGGCATGACCTTGTTGATCCCCCAGAAGAGGACGAAGGGGGTGATCGCGACCAGCAGAGCGCCGAAGAGCCCTTCCCTGAAGGTCTCCCAGTCTTGCGGAATGATCGGAAGCTGATAGTGCATGAAACCGGCGAAACTCAAGGAGAAGGCCTGTCCGCCGATGACGATGTTCCAGCGCATCATGAAGACGCCGAAGAGGACCAGGATGCAGGCGATGACGGTCCTTCTCACCGTGCGCCCCGGCATGACCATCATGATGAAGGGGAGGATGTTGCCGATGCCGAACTGCATGATCCAGAGAGAGACGAACTTGCGCTCCATGATGACAGTACCCAGGATGTCCCAGGATTTCACCTGCGTGTAACCGCGGAAAATGATGTCGAGGACCTCCAGCGTGACGGCGCCGATCATGAAGTAGAGAAGGTAGTTGGAGGCGATCGCAACCCCCCCCTGCTCGGCTCCTTGAAGCTGCTCGAGGCTCGGGGCCTTGGGGTCCTTCCCCCAACGCGACATTTTGCGTTTGGCCATGAACTTGCGGATCTCCTGTGTCACCACATAGCACAGGATACACAGGGCGATCCCCGAGACGACGGCGGACATGATGAAGATGACCGGCATCAGGGGAGTCATCCACAGAGCGTTGGCCTTGACCGAACCGAAGATGAATCCTGCGTAGCCGTGCAGGAAGCACGCGACGGGAATCCCGATGGCCGCCAGGTACTTAGTTGCCTTGTGGTCTTTTTCAAGGGCCTCCTCGCTGATGTCCATGGCGCCGAGGGTGAGGATCTTGTTGAAGTTCAGGCGCAGGTTTTCGAGGGAGGTGCGGTCGCGTTTTGCCTTCAACTCCATCACTGTGAGGACGAAGTGCTTGCGGTAGACGAACCATAGTTCGCTGACGACGATGGAGCCGTAGGTCAGAAAGACGATGCCGAAGGCGGCGATCGCGGAGGTGAAGTGCGGCGTCATCATGACGTGAAAGCCGCGAAGTGGCTGCGAAAGATGAAGCAATAACGGCATCATCGCCACCGGGAGCAAGGCCAGGGAGAAGACGAGAGAGAAGCGAGCGATTTCCTTGAGCCGTTTGATGCCGAAGACGTGATAGAGCGAGGAGAGGACGAAGGCCCCCGCGACGAGCCCCGTCATGAAGGGGTACATGACGATCTGGATCGACCAGTAGACGTATTCGTTCGGCAGAACGAACAGCTCTTTGAGAGTCCAGGCTTCACCGTGAACAGTATATGCCATGTCCATCATTTTCAACGCACCTCCGTGGCAAGACCGATATAGAAGGCCTGGGGTCTGGTCCCGAACTCATCCTTGAGAATACCGACGCGGTCCGTCATGATGATCCGGGTCACTGGATCGTTGACGTCGCGAATGTTGCACAGCTTGCGGGCTTCGAAGGGGCAGGCGTTGACGCAGGCGGTCTCGAGCCCCTGGTGGATGCGATGATAGCAGAAGGTGCACTTGTCGGGCACATGGGTGACGGGATGAAAAAAGCGCGCGGCATAAGGGCAGGCCATGACACAGTAGCCGCACCCGATGCACCACTTCTTGTCGACGAGAACGACGCCGTCGTCCGTCTTGTAGGTGGCGCCCACCGGGCAGACCTGGGTGCAGGGGGGGGTCAGACACTGGTTGCAGAGCTTGGGGACGAAAAAAGCCTTGCCGACATTTTCGGGATCGATGTCGACCATTCCCGCGATGCCTTGATCGATGCGCGGGTCGGTGTAGCCGTGGAGCGCTGCGTTGGGGCTGTCGATGTAGCGACGGTCATCCTTGGTGAAGACGTAACGCTCGACCCAGGTGCGGGAGACGTTGGCTTCGAGGGGAACATCATTTTCGATTTTGCACGCCTTGACGCAAAAACCACAGCCGACACAGGTATGGGTATCGATCAGAAAAGCCCAGTGAATGTCGGGGTTCTGAGCAAGGATTTCCTTCGGATCGACCATCTGTAGGGCCGAGAGGGGGACCGAGGCGCCTGCAATCACCATAATCGAATTCTTGAGAAAGTCTCGCCTCTTCATTTACATATCCTCCAGTCTCGGATTATGCGGGTCGTGACAGTCGACGCAGGACATCCCGGGATTGTGTTCCTGCGGGTTGATCCCCGGGATGCGCTTGCGTTCGCTCGTCGTGTAGGGCAGATGGGTATGACAGCGCAGGCAGAGGTCGCGAGAGCGGTCGATCAGGAGCTTTTGCGGCTCGTTGGGATGATCCAGAGCCGGACCGTGACAGTTTTCGCAGGAGATCATCCCGTGCATATCCTCGCTTCGGATACTGATGGTGCCCGCATGGCAATCGAGGCAGTACTCGTGCAAGTGCTGGCGACCCGTATCGCGGTACTTGGGCTCGATCGCTTTCCATTCACCGACATTGGAGGCCCGGTGGTAACTGTACATGAAGCCGTATTTCCCGGAGCCGAAGTCGTTCGGGACATAAAAGAACCGGAAGGTCAGGATCCCGGCCACAATCGCTATGACCACGAAAAGTGGTCGCCAGACATGATTTTTCACATTCTGCCCCTTTGTTGTGTTGTTTTAGAACAGCGTCTCTTTTTCGTCAGTAATGAAACCCTATTCCACCCGCCATGTCAAGAGGCGGTATTAAAATCTACGTTTTTTCCGTACTCTCCTCCTGATCCGGCTGGATGATGAAGAGACTGTCGCCGATATGGGAGCCGACTCCATCCTCCGCGACGTGGAAGTCTCCGTTAAGGATCGGAATCGCCACCCGAAGCAGCATCGTGAAGATAAAGAGACCGGTCGCCCAGATGCCGAGGCTCACCAGCAGTTCGATCCCTGTCGGGGCATATTCGTAAATCTCGTGCAGCACGTCCGGGACGAAGCCTGGGATGACCAATCCCATGCCCTTCTCGATGTAGACGCCGAAAAAGATCAGCAGACATCCGACCACCAGCATGAAATGGTTTCTGCGAAGCTCGGGTATGAGAAAAATGAAAAACCCAAGGATGTTGAAGAGGATTGCCGTCCATATCCAGGGGACGAGGGCCGAGTGGCCGTGAAGCCCCTGCAGCAGATATTTCAGCGAGGCAAGATGAACCGTTCCGGCGTAATACTCGGTGAAGATCTCGGCTCCGAAGAGGAACAGGTTGATGAAGATGGCGTAGGCAACAAGTTCGGCGACCTTGTGGATCGCCTCGTCCTTGATGCGGAACTTGGTATAGCGCCTCACCAGGAGAAAGACAAGAATCATCAGGGCGGGGCCGGAACAGAATGCGGAAGCCAGAAATCGCGGCGCCAGAATGGCGTGGTTCCAGAACGGCCTCGCCGCCAGGCCGCTGTAGAGAAAGGCGGTGACGGTGTGGATGGCGATGGCGGCCGGAATCGAGAAAAGGATCAGGGGCGTCACGAACGACTTGTTCGGCTCCTTTTTAAAGTAGAGGCTGTAGAGGATGTATCCGGCGATCACCGCGTTGAGGACGAGATAGAGGTTGAGCACCAGCACGTCCCACGCCAGGAGCGACTGGGGCCAGTTCAGAATGCCGATCTTCGGGATGAGGTGCCAGAATCGTTCAGGCCTGCCCAGGTCGACGGTGACGAACATCAGGCACATGGCGATGGCCGAGATGGCGAGCAACTCGCCGAGGACGGCGATCTCCTTGATCGGCTTCCAGTGATAGACGTAGGCTGGGATGACGAGGAGCACGGCCGCTGCCGCCACGCCGACCAGAAAAGTGAAATTGGAGATGTAAAATCCCCAGGAGACCTGATCGCGCATCGCCGTGACCCCGAGGCCATGTTGAAGCTGATGGGCATAGGCGATGGCTCCGACGCCCATAAGGCACAGCAGGATTCCGACCCAGACATAATAGGCCCTGCTCCCTTTGCACAGCAGGATCAGCGTCCCTTTGGTTATGTGCAGTATATTCTTCATTCCGGACTCCCAAGAGCTTTGCGCAGCAGTTGTGAAGAGATGCCGACACGCACGTGATTACGGCGACCGTCTCAGGCGGTCAGAAGAAGTAGTAGAACTTTGGCCTGGTATTGAGATCCTCCTTGAGAATGAAAACCCTTTTGTTTTCGATGAGGGCGCGCATCTCGCTTTTGGGGTCGAGCAGATTGCCGAACTTCCGCGCTCCTACCGGGCAGACCTCCTGGCAGGCCGGGTAGCGCCCGGGCTGCTCCCGTGTGCGTTGGATGCAGAAGGTGCACTTCTCCACCACCCCCACCGGACGGGGGCGGTTCCCAAGGTAATGGGTGGTGGGGTTGAGGTTTTCGGCCGGGATCTGCGGTCTGCGCCAGTTGAAACGGCGGGCGCCGTAGGGGCACGATGCCATGCAGTATCGACAGCCGATGCACCAGTTGTAGTCGACCACGACGATACCGTCCTTCTCCTTCCACGTCGCCTGCACCGGACACACCTTGGTGCAGGGTGAGTTTTCGCATTGCTGGCAGGAGATCGGCATGTAGAAATAACCCGGTTCTGGAACCAGTTCGGGGTTGTAGTAATGTTCGGCGTAGTCGAGATCGACTCCCTTTTCCTTTTGCAGCCGAACCACACGGATCAAGTGAAGCTGGGGCTCTCTCGAAAGGTTGTTTTCCTCCACGCATCCGTAGACGCAGCGGCGGCACCCGATGCAGCGCGACAGATCGAGGCCGTAACCGAAGCGCACCCCTTCGATCGGGGGGGTGGCGCTGACGGTGACCTCTTTTCCGTATTGACGACTGTAAGTCTTCTCAAGTCTGGCAAGAACCCGCACCAGCTCGTCTTTTGACATCTCCCTGAAGTGTTTTTGAAAAAAAGCCTCCCAGACCGAGGCCGAAGCCTGCGGCGTCGGGACGGCCAGAACCGCGGCGCCGGCGGCCAGCCCCTTGAGAACCTTGCGCCTGGTCTGCTTGAAAACGCGTGTTTCCTTCTGCTGTTCATCCGACATGTCTCTATCTCCCTGCAATGGATAGGATGCAAGCTCAGCGTCGCGTCTCGCCGGGGCGCACCGGAGGGGGCATCGGTTTCATCGGCTTGAAGTTCGGGTCATGGGGGTTGTGGCAATGGGCGCACAGCAGATACTCCTTGTCTCCGTTCCAGTAACCGGTGCGCTTGCCGTGCAAGCCCTCGCGCCATTCGCGAAATTTGTCCCCATGGCACTGGCCGCACAACCGGTACGATTCAGAGAAGGGGATGATTTCTCCGGAAACAAGGCGCAGTGTATCGCGATCATCGGTGTTGTGACAGTCAAGACACCAGCGCTGGCCTTCAGCGTGATTGAGCACGATATCGGTATGCTCCTCGGTGAGAACCCGGGGTCGCTGATCGGGGCTCATGTGTGCATGGCAATCGGAGCAAGGGAAAATGCCTTCGGAAAAGGGAGGTGGTGGCACAGGAAAGGTCTCTGGAGCTTTGGAGCTTCTTATGTCATAGGTTCTGAGCTGTTCGGCGGCCGATCTCTCGATGACTACGAGTCTGCCGTCGCGGTCAAAGAATTTCTCCCTCATCCCCTGTGCCAGGGCGATGGAGACGAGTAGCGCGACGATCGCGATCGCCCCTGCCGATGTCAGTAAAAGTCTGCGTCCATTCATCGTCCACCTCGGTTGAAAAGGGTTGGAAAACGCCTGGGGTGTGGATCACCGCGGTCATGTTCACCGGAGTAGCTGCCTGCAGCCGTTGTCATGCAAAACAAATACTGTTTGTTTGGCCAGGATTAAATATGCACGAAAAGCCAAGCATTTGACAACCAATTTTATCGAACTATTCTTTGATAGAGCGTAGCATAAAAAAGTGTTTGATTTTCGTAGAGAGCCGTTTTAGCATGAATCGTGGTCATTTCCGGAGCAGCAGGTGAATCAGCCGCCGTAGTCGGCGTTGGTCGAAAGAGGACAAGGGGAGGAAGCGCACTATGGCAGAGCGGTTAGCATTACTGGAAGCCCGCATCGAAACTCTCGAGCGGGAGCTGCGTGGTCTTCAGGAAACGGTCGGAACGCTGCAGACAATGCCGGCTCGCGGGAAGGTCGCGTTGAAGCAGAAGACCTCGGCCCTGGATGAGGATGCGCCGGAAAAGTTGCTGAGCTGGGTCGGCAAATCGTCTCTCCTCCCGCGGATCTCGACCCTCTGCTTTCTCCTCGTGTTCGCCCTTGTGCTGCGGACCCTTACCGACAGCGGCGCACTCGACAAGGGGATCGGCTCCGTGATCGGCATGTCGTACGCCGCGATCCTGATCGGTGTCGGCTGGTACAAGTACGGCCGATCGAGCGCTCTCGCCCCGATCTTCGGACTGAGCGGCGCCATCCTGATGTACACCATCGTGGTGGAGACGAACGCGCACTTCGGCTCTCTCGGCGCCGTTCCGGCATATTTGATCATGGTCGTCACGGCTCTGGCCATGGCTGCCATAAGCGCCCTGCATGCCACCTCCCTCCCCATTCTGGTAGGTACGCTGGGTCTCGGGATTGCCGCCGTCTCCATCAACTTCCCCGCCCCCTACTTCCCGCATCTCGCCGTGGTGCTTCTGATCGCCAACGTATTGAGCGCCTTCGCAACGCGCATAAAGCGATGTTCCTGGCTGCGCTGGATGATTTTTCTCCTCACCGCGGGGATGGTCCAGGTTTGGGGGGTGAATCTCGTTATGCGCCTGGCTCGCGAAGGCGATGTCGCCACCCTGGGCGCCCTTGGGCTCAACTGGTATCTCCCGGTCGTCGCTGTTTTCACCTGTTTCTATCTTCTTAGTGCCGTCTACGCCGTGACGCGCCCCGGGGTTGAAAAGGTCTTCCGGTTCGATCTGGCCCTTCCGACCGTCAATGTCCTGTGGGCCTTCGGCGCCATGTTCTACGTGATACGCATCTGGTGGGACGACTTCATGCCGCTGGCGCTGGCTGGAATCGTGGGGGCGGGAGTTCATCTGGCGGTCGCCTACTGGCTTACCCTGAGACGCCGTGAACAGACGAACCGGGCGAATGCCTTTATCTTCGCAGGGACCATCCTTCTGGTCAAATCTCTCCCCATCGTGACCGGCGGTTTTCTTCCTGCTCTGCCGCTTCTTTCGCTTCTGGCCTTGGGGCTGGCGCACCTCTCGCGCTCGTGGAGCAACGGCGGGCTGCGCTTCATCTCCTATCTGCTGCAGTTCACCGTCGGAGCCGTTCTCGCCGTCGCTCTGCTGGGCCGGCATCCGGGTGATGCGCCTGTTCTGAGCGCATTCGTTGCCGGTGGAATCGCATTGTGCGCCCTCTTCCAGTTCTGGTGGGTGCGCACGAACAGAGCGCCGGAGCAATCGAGAGTCTTTGCCGCATGGGACACCAAGGACAGGAGCGCCGCCATGGTGCTCACCGCGGCTCTCCTGAGTGGTTTCCTCATGCTGCGCGCGCTCCTCTACCAGATCCTCGTCGGCAATACCGAGGCGCTGGCAGCCGCCTTCCAGGGGGGACAGACCGTCATCATCAACGTGGCGGCGGCTGCGCTTCTCTTGTTCGCCTACCGGCGCCGTAACAGGGAGATCAGGAACGTCGCCGTCCTCGTGACGATCCTGGGCGGCATGCGGGTCTTTCTTCTCGACTTTCTCAACATCAGCGGCGTCCCTCTCGTCGCCAGCGTCTTCACCTTCGGGCTCACGATCCTGACGATTTCCTTCGTCCTGGGCCGCTGGCACAGCGAAGAAGGTCCCGAAGCGTCCGGCGCCATGGCGGTCGATAGCGTCGATGATTTCGGAAAAGCCGGCGGCGTCGACCCGATGGTCGACACGGGCGTCAAGGGATAGAAGCGAGAAGCGCAGACAAAAAAAGGGGCCCAAATCGGGCTCCCTTTTTTTTAGCGTCATCGGTTCGAACCGGATCAGCCGGCGAAGGTCTGCAGAACCTGAACGACCTGATCGGTGAAGGGGTTGGCGAAGAGGATGATCATGGCCACGACGAAGACGTAGATGGCCAGAGACTCGATCATCGCCAGACCGATCATCATGGTTGTCAGGATCTTGCCGCTGGCGCCGGGATTGCGGGCAACGCCCTCAACGGCGCTGGCAATGGCCTTGCCCATGCCGAGACCGGTGCCGAGGGAGCCGACGGCCATTGCAAAACCTGCGGTGATCAGTGCCCAAGTGAAAAAATCCATTGCTGTTTCTCCTTCTGTGCGTTTTTGTTGTTCCTATACGGTATAGGACCAGTAAAAGCGTTTTGGGACGCTTGTCAGTGTGCTTCTTCGAGGGCGCCGCCGATGTAGATCATGGCGAGCAGGGTGAAGACGAAGGTCTGGATGAAGACGATCAGCAGACCGAGCAGCATCATCGGAACCGGAAGCAGGAAGGGGACGAGCATCATGAAGATGATGAGGACGACTTCCTTGCCGAACATGTTTCCGAAAAGACGCAGGCTGAGCGAAACGGGGCGAGCCAGATGGCCGATGATCTCGATGGGGATCATGATCGGGGCGAGCCACCACACAGGACCGACGAAGTGCTTGAAGTAGGCGAGACCGTTCTCCTTCACCCCGACGATGTGGGTGATGAGGAAGACGGTGATCGCCAGAGCTGCATTGGTGTTCACGTTGGCCGTGGGGGGGAAGAAGCCGGGGATCAGGCCAAAGAGATTGCACGTCAGAATGAAAAGGGAGATGGTGGCGATCAGGGGAAGGTAGTTTCTCCCCTTGGGACCCATGATCTCGTCCATGAGGTTGAGAATCCCCTCGATGGCGACCTCCATGAAGTTCTGCAGCCCCCGCGGAACAAGCTGAACGTTCCGACCCGCCATAAAGCCGAGGACTGTAAGAACGACGACGGCCAGGGTGGCATAGAGGACGTGCTCGCCGACATGCAGGTTGATCTGTCCGGCAAACCATTCCAGAAAGAGAAAAGGATGAGGCATAAGGCAGAGTTCTCCTAAAAATTCTATCCTCTGTGCCTGAAGGCGCGGGCCGCGGTGGTCCCGAGGATGTTGATCATGACGACCGAAAGCCCCAGGGCGAGGCCCAGGGGGTGGACACCGACCCGGTCGAGAAGGACGTAGATGAAAAGCCCCACCGCCGTGAGCCGCAGCAGGTAGCGCACCTGAAAGCTGCGGGGGCTCGAGGGGGTCGGTCGAGCCAGGGTCCGCGTGAGTGAGCGGTGCAGCCAGCGGTAGCTGATGATGGAGACCATCCCGCCTCCTGCAACCCCCAGGGTGAAGGGAAGCGACTGCCAGAAGGCGCTCAGGGCTACGAGAATGGCGAAGATGATCCAGTTGCGCCGGCCGATCTGCGCCGGAAGCATTTCATCGATCGCCGTCACGCTTTTCTTTCTTTTCCTCTTCCGCCTGCCGCTTGAGTTCTTTGGCCGTCAGGATGTAGATGTTGCGAAATCCTGCAGCGATGCCGAAAGCGAGGAAGAGGAGGGTTAACCAGGGGGTGGTTCCGAGCCATTTGTCGAGGTAATACCCCATGGCCAGCCCGATGAACGTGGAGGCTACCATGGAGATGCCGACGCTGGAGAGAAACCCCACCGACTTTATGAGCTGACGTCTTTCCTCAGACATCGAATTTTGTATACAGCATACAGTTTCCGGGGAAGAAAAACCCGTGTTAGATAGCATAGGGAACGAGCACCTGTCAACTTCTTTAATTCCGAAGAACCACCCATTCTTCAGCCGCGCTTGCGCCCCTTCCAGTCCCGGATGCTCCAGGCGATCTGGCTCCACATTCCGCGCAACAGCGAAAGTTCCGCCCGCTCGAGGTCGGCGCGGTTGAAGAGGCGCCGGATCGGGTTCATCACCCGCTCGGGGCAGTGGGGGTTGACAAAGGCGATGCGTTCGAGCACCTCCCGGGCCTGCGCGAACATCGCCTCCATCTCTTCCCGGGGAGGGCGATCATGCGCTTCGACTCGGGGCGTCGCACCCTCGCGGGCGAACTCATAGAGAAAGACGACGACCGCCTGGGCCAGGTTGAGAGAGCCCTTGTGCGGGTCGCTGGCTATGGTCGCCGCATGGGAGCACAGGGCGACCTCCTCCGTGGTGAGACCGGAGTCCTCGCGTCCGAAGACGAGACCGATGCGTCCGCCAGGGGGGAGGTTCGAGGCGAGGGCCGGGGCTTCCGAAAGATTCATCAGCTCACCCCGCAGGCGCCCGGGGCGGCGAGTGGCGGCGACGCTGAACTGCAGGTCGGCGAGGGCCGACGCGAGATCGGGAAAGGTCCGGGCCTCCCCGAGCAGGGTGCTGGCAAAGACGGCGAATTTGTGGGCCTCAGGGTGCAGGTGCTGGCAGGGGTTGACGAGGCGAAGCTCGCAGGCGCCGAAGTTGGCCATGGCCCGGCAGACCATCCCGATGTTGCCGGGGGTGCGGGGCTCGACGAGAATCACCACAACGTGGTCAAGAGGGTTCACGCGTTTGATAGCTCTCCAGGATCTGGCGGCGGCGAAAACAGTCGACCGTGTGGTCGTTGACCATGCCGACCGCCTGCATGTGGGCGTAGCAGATGGTGGAGCCGACGAAGGCGAAGCCGCGCCGCCGAAGGTCCTTGCTCAAAGCGTCCGATTCGGGGGAGGTCGCCAGATAGTCGGCCTGGGTGCGTATCTCGTTGACGATGGGGCGTCCGTCGACGAAGCGCCACATGTAGGCGTCGAAACTCCCGAACTCCTCCTGCACGGCGAGAAAGGAGCGGGCGTTGCAGACAGCCGCGGCGATCTTGGCGCGGTTTCGAATGATGCCGGGATCCTGCAGGAGCGCGGCGATCTTTTCCTCGCCGTAGCGGGCGACCTTCTGCGGGTCGAAACCGTCGAAGAGCCGACGGTAATTCTCGCGTTTGCGAAGAACGGTGTACCAGCTCAATCCCGCCTGCGCCCCTTCGAGAATCAGAAATTCGAAAAGGAGCCGGTCGTCATGAACCGGCGCCCCCCACTCCTCGTCGTGATAGGCGACGTAGTCCGGCTTTGTCAGATCGACCCAAGGGCAGCGGCAAAGCTTGTTCATGGGATATTCTCCTCGCTCACGCATTTGGGCAATGGGAATGTATCAGGGGCGAGGGATTTTAACAAGGTGCAGAAAAGCCTGCACGGGTGAGGTCCTTAGGAAAAGATCGGCCGCAGATGACGCAGATGAGGCGCAGATGAAAGACCTGGGAAAGGGGCCTTTGACGAATCTGCGTCAATCTGCGTGGATCTGCGGCTGAAAATCTCAGCGCTGCAGGGGCAAAATTCTCGTTATTTAAAGATCTCCTCGAAAAACGACTTCATCTCCCGCCACGAATGTGCATCGGCTTCGGCGTCGTAGGCGAGCGGCAGGCCAAACTTCCGGCCGAACTCGTCCGCCCTCGGGTTGGTGAAACTGTGCACGGCGCCGCGATAGTTGACGAAGCGATAGTCGACGCCGGCCCTCTCCATCTCTTCTTTGAAGGCGGCGATCTCCTCCTCGGTGACGAGGGGGTCGTCTGCCCCGTTGAGCACCAGGACGCGCCCTTTCACGGCGCCTTTTTGAGCCGGGTTCTGCGTCCCAAGGCTGCCGTGGAAGCTCACGACGCCGTCGAGGTCGACTCCTGCCCGCGCCATCTCGAGGACCACGGCCCCGCCGAAGCAGTAGCCGATGGCGGCGATCTTCGACGCGTCGACGCTCGGATGCGCCTGCAGCCTCGTCATGGCGGCGTCGAAGCGTTTTTTCGCTTCGGGGAGGTTGGTGCGGACCGCCGTCGCGAAGCGGCCCGCCTCATCAGGGTGCTCTGCGGTTCGCCCCTCGCCGTACATGTCGAGGGCCAGTGCCGTATATCCGAGTTCGGCGAGCATTCGTGCCCGCTCCCGGGCGTATTCGTTGTGACCCCACCACTCGTGCACGACCAAAATGCCGGGACGAGCCCCCTGGACGGCGTCGTCGAAGGCGAGATATCCCCTCATCGTCGTATCCCCGACGCGGTACTCGACCTCCTCTCCCTGAACGGCGGCCGAAGCTGGTGCGGAGCAGATCATAAGCAGATAGAAGAACAGTGGAATTTTCTTCATGGCTACCTCCGGAATGTGAGCGCAGATGGAGGCACTTGCGGGTGCTGTGTGCCTTTAATCAGCGTAACGTCCGGCTGAGTCATGTCAAATGACCTGAAGGCAGCGATTTTCCGCAACAGCCTGGCCCGAGATTAAAACTCTCCATCTCCCCGCCCAATAAGGTCTTTTCAATTTAAACATTTGACAGGGCAAGCCCTACTGACGTATACAGGTGCGCCGGCCTGCGCCGGACTCCGAGAAGCAAACCTGACCGCATTCAACGCAAGAGAGAGTAAAGATGATCAACCTGAAACCTGAAGTCGTCGCCCAGCTCGAGCGGGTTCTCAGTTCCGTCGAGATGCTCCTCCCCAAGGCCGTCAAGCCGGTCGACTGGTCCGTGTGCAACGCCGCCAACTGGCGCCGCCACTCCTTTTCCGGCTATCTCGAGCCGGTGAAGGTGACCGACACCACGACCCTCGACGAGCTCCTCGGGGTCGAGGAGCAGAAGAGAATCATGATCGACAACACCCGCCAGTTCCTCGCCGGCTACCCCGCAAACAACGCCCTCCTGTGGGGTTCGCGCGGCACCGGGAAGTCGTCTTTGGTCAAGGCGCTGCTCAACCGCTTCGCACCCCAGGGGCTGCGTGTCATCCAGGTCGAAAAGGAGGATCTCATCTACCTCTCTGAGATCTTCTCCGCCGTCGAGGACCAGCCTTACCGCTTCATCCTGCTGTGCGACGACCTGACCTTCGAGGTCGGCGAGCTCGCCTACAAGATGCTCAAAAGCGCCCTGGACGGCTCGGTCTACTCGGCCCCCGAGAATGTGCTGATCTACGTGACGTCAAACCGCCGCCACCTCCTTCCCGAGTACGCCAGCGACCACCTCGGCGGCAAGTTCGTCAAAGGAGAGCTGCAGCAGAGCGAGGCGATGGAGGAGAAGGTCTCCCTCTCGGACCGCTTCGGTCTGTGGATCCCCTTCCACGTCTTCTCCCAGGATCGCTATCTCGACGCCGTGCGTCTGTGCGTGGAGAGAGAGGCGCGCAACCGTCAGGTGGAAATCCCCTGGACCAAGGACCTGGAGCTCGAGGCGATCAAGTGGACCCACGACAAGAGCAAGCGCTGCGGGCGCACGGCCTACCAGTTTTCCAAGAACTACGTCGGCCGCTTTCTGCTTGCAAAGGCCGCCTGATCCCGAAAAGACCGAAAATTCAAAAAAAGAGCGGGTCGCCTGGTGGCGGCCCGCTCTTTTTTTGGAGGAAACCCAG
>JARFUG010000003.1:0-13997 GCA_029289095.1 Desulfuromonadales bacterium | reverse complement strand
AAAAAAAGAGCGGGTCGCCTGGTGGCGGCCCGCTCTTTTTTTGGAGGAAACCCAGGCAACGCGCAAGAAATAGGGGGAGTGTCCCTCATTTTTGAGCCGCGGGACCACCTATGGAACCTCAGGGCCGGAAAAAAAGAATGGCCCCAGCACCGAAAAGTGCTGGGGCCTTGTCTTTACTGGCGCGTCGCGAGAGATTCGAACTCCCGACCCTCGGTTCCGAAGACCGATGCTCTATCCAGCTGAGCTAGCGACGCAGGAGAGAGTCCCACAGTAATATTCAAATGAGACTCTGTCAATCGGGAAAATGGTCAGTGTTTGCTGTAGCTCTCCACGACCTCGTCCATCGAATCGTATTCCTCGTCCGGAATCTCTTCGAGCTTCTCGATCATCTCGGGGTCGGCGTGATGCTGGCGCGCATGCTGGATCAGGTCCATGCGCGTGGCGGGAAAGCGTATCCCTTCAAGGTAGCGCGGCAGATCGGCCGGTGAGTGTCCGCCTGTTCCGTATGCCATGACGATCTCCTTTCGGTGCGTGCTTTTTTTCGAAGAGTAGCTTTCCGGCGCGCCGTGTCAAATCTGTACGGCGATTCGGCGGGCGGCTTATCCAGGCGGCTTTGAAGGGGTATAATTGATTTCATAAGGGAGTGGGCTGATGGTGACGGCGGCTGCCTGCGCGGGGAATCCACAAGATGAGGGGAAGGGGACGGAGCGAGCATGGAACCGACGGCGATACGCGCCTACTCGGTTCAAGAGGAAAGATACGTCATGACGGAAACGATTGAAAAAACAGAAGCCGAATGGAGGGAGATCCTCTCCCCCGAACAGTACAGCATCCTGCGCAAGAAAGGGACCGAGCGGGCTTTCACCGGCAAATACTGGAACAACCACGAAGAGGGGATCTACCGCTGTGCCGGGTGCGGTCTCGACCTCTTCAGCTCGCAGACCAAGTTCGAATCGGGTACGGGGTGGCCGAGTTACACCGAACCGGTGGCGCCGGAAAATATCCGCACCAGGCCCGACAACAGCTTCTTCATGCGGCGTACCGAGGTGGTCTGCGCCCGCTGCGGGGGCCATCTGGGCCATGTCTTTGATGACGGCCCCAGGCCGACCGGACTTCGCTACTGCCTCAACTCGGCAGCCCTGACCTTCGAAAAAACGCATGAGGACGAGGCGGAGCGATGAGATTCATCGTGGTGATCGCTCTCGCAGCGCTTCTGGGGGGCTGCGACTATCTCCCCTTCGGCTACACGCCCATCGGGGAGATCGTCGCTTCGCCCGGGCGCTTCGAGGGGCGGGACGTTAAGGTGCGCGGCGAAGTGACACAGATCACGAAGCTCCCCCTGGTCGAACTGAGAAGCTATACCTTGCGGGACGAGAGCGGAGAAATCCTTGTTTTGACCGAAGGGGCGCTTCCGGCCCTCGATGAACGCCGGGCGATCCGGGCGCAGGTGAAGACGCTCGCCATTATCGACGGGCAGAGCTTCGGTCTGCGCCTGATCGAGCTCGAGCCTCTCCCCCTGCTCACCATGCGCCGCTAAATTCCTCCCAAATAGAGGGCGAAGCTCCTTCATCCTTCATCGATGGCCATTTTCGTTCCGGGGACGCGCTCGGCTCTCCACGGCGTCCGTTCCTCGCCGACGCGGTGAACCGTCCCCTCGATGACGTCGCCGTCGACGCGCCCTTCGAACAGGAGCGCTTCGGCACGGGGACCTTCTCCCTTTTCAAAGGTCAACTCCAGGCGATCTCCCTTCAGATCGATCCGGTCCGCCGGACGCAGTCCCGAATCGTGCCTCAGAACCCCCTTCACTTTCTGGAAATCCTGAACGAGCTGCAGCCGGTAGCTCTGCGCGTTATCGCCGGGGAGGCGCCATTCCCATTCGC
Source organism: Desulfuromonadales bacterium (assembly GCA_029289095.1). Taxonomy (GTDB): domain Bacteria; phylum Desulfobacterota; class Desulfuromonadia; order Desulfuromonadales; family JACZKF01; genus JARFUG01. The sequence goes on along the minus strand of JARFUG010000003.1, from coordinate 12,117 downwards.
CGGAGACATTGGCGGGGACGATCCAGAAAAAGACGTTGTAACGGCCGATGGACGTCTCCTCGTCGGGCGTCCAGTCGCCCATGTGGAAGGCGTGGGAGACGACCCGGGTGCCGGGTTTGACCTGTTCGAAGAGCTTCGGGCGAAGGCGCAGGTTGAGATCGGGCAAAAGATAGAGGGTCACGACGGTGGCGTCGCTGAAGTCTGCGGTGAAGAGATCCTGCTGAAGGAATGTGACCCGGTCGCTGACCCCGGCTTCGGCCGCATTTTGCTTTCCCTCCCTGACGCGCACCGGATCGATGTCGATCCCGACCCCCTTCGCACCCCTCTCTTTGGCTGCGGTGATGACGATGCGTCCGTCGCCGCTGCCGAGATCGTAGACCATGTCTGATTCCCCGACGTCGGCGAGCCTGAGCATCTCGGCAACCACCTCGGTGGGGGTCGGAACGTAATGAACGTCGGGAGCTCCGCTTCCCGTCCATTGGCTGTCGAACCAGGCGTTGGAGGACTGGGATGGCGTCGCAAGGAGCAGGGGCAGGAGTGCGAGGCAGAAGATTTTCCTGATCATGACACGATCTCCTTTCGTGGAATCAGCGACGTTTTAAAAAGATGAAGACGGGAATGCCGGCCACCAGAACGGCCGCTCCCACAAGGGCGCCGGCCCCGGTGAAGGCGAGGCTCGAAAAGAGCATGTAGACACAGACGGCGATAAATGCAATGGGAAGGAGCGGATAAAGGGGGACCTGGAAGGGGCGCCGCGCCAGCGGCTCGCGCCTCCGAAGAACGAAGAGAGAGAGGCCGATCAGGGCGAAGAAGAACCAGAAGACCGGCGCGGTGTAGTCGACCATCGTTTCGAAGCCGTCGCGCGCCCGCGCCCCGCCGGCGACCAGCAGCAGAGCGATGCCTCCCTGCACGAGCAGGGCATTGACGGGAGTCTCGCGCCCCTCGCGCCAGCGCCCGAGAAAACCGAGGAGGCGAAAATCGCGACCGAGGGCGTAGGTGGTGCGTGCTCCGGTGATGATGGTGGCGTTCATGGTGCTGAGGCAGGCCAGAACGATGAGGAGGCTGACCAGGGCGGCCCCTGCTTCTCCGAAGCTCAGGCGCATCAGGTCAGTCGCCACCGCATCGGAAGACGACATCCCCTGGAGACCGAGTCCCTTGAGCAGAGCGAGATTGACGGCGAGGTAAAGGGCAGTGACGGCGGCGATGCTGTAGATCAGGACGCGCACAATGTTGCGCCGGGGTCCGTTGACGTCGGCCGAGAGGTAGGCGGCCTCGTTCCAGCCGCCGAAAGTCAGCAGCACGAAGATCATCGCGCGCCCGAAAACGGCGGTGTCCGAGGAGGGCTCTGCGGCAGCCGGCGAGGGGCCCGAGAGCGAGCCGGTGAGAATGATGGAGGAGAGGCCGAGGGCGAGCAGGGCGATGAGGGAGGCCTGCATCCATTTGCCCTGGCGGATGCCGGCAATGTTGACGGCCGTCAGAAGGACGACAGTAACAGCCGCATAGTGGGCCGGGGTCAGGGGGATATGCCCAAGGGCGGCGGCGGCGTAATCGCCGACGAGAAAGGCGAGCATGGCGATGGAGCCGGTCTGGATCACCGTCATGCGCGCCCAGGCGAAGAGAAATCCCGGCGCTGAGCCGAAGGCCCGCGATACGAAGTGGTACTCCCCTCCCCGTTCAGGATAGGTCGATGCGAGTTCGGCGTAGCACAGGGCGCCAATGAGCGAGACCGCGCCTCCGGCGATCCACAGCAGGATCAGCCCTTCCACGCTCCCCGAGTTGGCCGCGACGATGGAGGGGGTGCGGAAAATGCCGGCTCCGACGATGATCCCCACAGTGATGAGTACTGCGTCGAGGACCGAAAGTGAACGGGAGGATGGGGCGGGAGAGGACAATTCAACTCCGAATCGCAAGAGAATTTAATTACATCTGTCCTCCTATACTCTATCGGCCTCCTGCAGGGTGTCAACCCTCAACACAACCCTCAGCTATTCTTGCCCTTTGCCCCGGTTGGGTGCATAATTGCGGCTCTTCTCAGCAAATCGCCGTCCTCCATTCCCGCTGCGCTCCGGAGAGAACCGTGATTGTCCTGCTTTTTCTCATCCTTCTTTTTGCCTTTTTTTCCTACGTTCTCTATTTGCGCATGCGCCGCCGCAACAAGGAGGAGGCCCGCCTCTGGGCGCAAAAGCAGATCGCCCTGCTCAAGATCATCCTGCTTCTCGTCTTTGCGGCGGGGTTCACCCAGGTGCAGCCCTTTATCGGCGAAACCCGTCTGATCAACGCCTTCCTCGGCGCGCTGTGCGTTGCCGGAGCGGCGGTCCTCTATTGGCTCTTCTGGACCCGAAGCGGTCAGGCGTACCGGAAGCGCAGAGGGGCGCGGAAAGGATAGAGGAAGCGCGCCGGGGCCGATATCAGAGGGAGTCTTCGTGGAGGGTTCTGTCCAAAGGTTCGGGCGACAGGAGGTGCAGGCGCCGTCTTCGCCACAGGTAGTACAGCAGGCCGACGGCCAGACAGCCGCAGGATACGAGGAAAAGGGAGGCGATCCCCCATCGCGTGTAGGCCAGTCCTCCGGCCAGACCTCCGAAAAAGAACCCCCCCAGAATCGAGCTCAGCAGCAGGAATTTCCAGGCTTCGACCATTCGGCGCCGCAAAAGCTGGCCGATCATCACACCGATATCGGTCACGATCCCGGTGACGTGCGTCGTTCGCAGGATCAGCCCGCAGTAGCTGCTCGCCATGGCATTCTGCAGTCCGCAGGCCATTGCCGCCAAAGGGACTCCCCCCCGATTTCCTGAAAGAAGGACCAACGCTGCCGCTCCGAGCAGCACCCCCTCAAGCATCATTGCGACGCCGTAACGGCGGCCGGGCCGCACCCTTGGACCCCCGACAACGATTCCGCTGAGGACCGCTCCGGCCAGGAACGCGAAGAAGATCGCCAGCGGACCCTCAAGAGCCGCCAGATTTCGTCCGGAAAGATCGATGCCGAGGTGGGATACGGCCCCGCTCATGTGACTCACCGGGACATGATATATCCCGAGCAGTACGACGTTGACGAATCCGGCGACGGCCGAAAGGAGCGGTCCGTAGAAAAAGAGCCAGGGGCGGACCGCCAGGGCGAATCTCTCATCTGCAGGTGGTGAATAAGGCATCCCTTCTCCCTTCCTGAAATCATCGCGCCTGCGCGCAGAGCGTCCCCTCCACCCTGCGCAGCGCCGTAAGGATCTCTTCGCGGCTCCCCGGCGGATCGAGCACCTTCCGAAACCGCGGATGGCGCAGGACGAACCCGAGCTTCGACAGAAGGTGCAGGTGCGAGCGAAGAGTGGGTGAGATCAAGGTGATGAGGACGTCGACAGGGCGGCCGTCGAGGGCTTTGAAGTCGACGGGCGTTTCGAGAAAGCACAGGGTGACGGTCGGTCGGGTCACGTGCAGCAGGACGGGATTGCGGGGGTGCGGCAGAGCGATGCCGTCGCCGACGGCAGTGGAGGAGAGCTCCTCCCGGGCGATGAGGACCTGGCGGAGATAGTCCCGGTCGACTTCTTCCGGAAGGCGCAGGTGGGCGACCATCTCAGCAAGGACCCGATCACGACTCGTCCCCTCGATGCGGTAGAAAACCCCTCCGGCCTCGAGCGCTTCGCTCAGCGTGGGCAAGGGGACCGCTGCGCTTTCCGGCTCCGCGAAGGCTTCCGCGGCAACCCCCCGTCTGCGCGAGGTCGCCCATTCCAGAAGCTCGGTGCGGTTGAACCGGTACTGCTCGTGGACCTTGTAGGCGGGGATGATCTCCTGCCTGATCCAGCGGTAGATGGTCTTCTCGGAGACCGAGAGAAGGCGTGCGGCATCCTTGACGGATAAGTTCACGTTGGGTCTCCCATTGATCTCTTGCAGTGGACAATCTTGGACATTACAGGCCGGGGCGCAGAGAAATGTCAAGGGTATTAAGAAGAAATGAGATAAGAAGTGTTGAGCCCATACCTTTTTTGCGTTAACCTGCAACGGTTTCCATGTGGCGTATAGTACCAAGGTTTAAAAGTTTTCTGGATCGGGGCGCGCCTTGTTCCGCCTTCCCGCTCCGATTTGACGGGTGTCATTTCAGATTATGAATGCAATCAGGGTTTCGACACGTAAAAGACGGAGAAAACGCCTGCATCGCCTGACGGTGCTTGTCCTGCTGGTTGCCGTGGCGGCAACGGTTTCGTTCTGGCCCGGCAGCCGGGGAGACGGACTGCCGGCCCTGGAGGCGAGCTACCCTCCTCCATCGACGCCGTCTCCAGCCGCGATGCCTAAAGTAGTTGTGGAGGCCGCTCCGGAGGAGCCGGACCATATCATCGCGTACACCATTGCCCCCGGAGACACCCTCGGAGCAATCTTCGATCGCTTCGACCTGGGTCACGCGGTCATGTACAAGATTCTGAGAGCCGACGAACCTCTGGCGCTGGAGACCCTGCGTCCCGGAAACCGGCTCACCTTCACCCTCGATCCGCAGACGCGTCTCCTCGAAGAGATGGAACTCTTCATCCACGCTGGCAACCGGGTCATCTACCGCAATATCGACGGCTCGGGCTTCGATTTCGAAGAGCTTATCCTCCCCGGAGAGTGGGAGCAGGAGGTCCTTTCGGGCGAAATCAACGGAAGCTTCTATATCTCCGCCAAACGCGCAGGCCTTTCCGAAGGCGAAACCGCGCAGGTGTCGACTCTTCTGGGCGAGCGGCTCAATTTCGCACGGGAGATCAGGGCCGGCGACCGGTTCCAGATTATTCGCATGCAGCAGTTCGTCAACGGGGAGCCGACGGGACAGACCCGCATCGAAGGGGTGCGCATCCTGCGGGGCAACAGGGTCCACAGCGCCTTTCTCGCAGACGACGGCAACTATTACGATCACAACGGTGAAAGTCTCCTGCGCGCCTTCCAGCGCTACCCGACGGCCCGACAGTTCCGGGTCAGCTCCGCCTTCAACCCGGCGCGCCGGCATCCCATCACCGGCAGGGTTTCGCCGCACAATGGGGTCGATTTCGCCATGCCCATCGGCACTCCCGTTCTGTCGATCGGAGACGGCGTCGTGACGAGGGTTCAGAACCATCCCTATGCCGGCAAGTACATCGAGATTCAGCACGGCGCCAATTATGTAACGCGCTACCTGCATCTGGACCGCTTTCTGGTAAAGCGTGGGCAAACCGTAAGTCGCGGGCAGCGCATCGCTCTCTCCGGCAATACGGGGCGCTCCACCGGGCCGCATCTGCATTTCGAACTCCACGTCCGGGGACGGCCGGTGAACCCGCTGCGGGCCGATATTCCGCTGGCCGCGTCCATCCCCAAAGAGCAGCGCGACAGCTTCACGAAGAGGGTCGCCGAGTACGTCGCCCTGATGGAGGCGCCCGATCAGCGCCTCGCCATGGGCAGGAGTTCGCAATCCGATTCAGCCCGGTCTTTACATTGAGGAAGAGATCGACTAAAGGTTCCATAAAAATCTAGAGGACAGTCCACCGGCGCCCGCAAGGGCCAGTGCCCCGTGCGGCTAGTTCGTCTTCTAATTCTGGCTCTTTTCGGCGCTGCCTGCGTTGCGCCAACTTGACTTAGCGCACGGCTAGGCCTGCGTTGGCGACGCCTTGTCAGCACCTAAAATAGTTCAGAATTATTCGACACAACTAACCACACGGGACACTTAATAGGGAAGAGGGGTGTGAATCCCCCGCGGACCCGCCGCTGTGAGCGAGGACGAAGGGCCTGACGACGCCACTGATCGAAGGATCGGGAAGGCGGCCCGGAGGATGAATCGCGAGCCAGAAGACCTGCCGGACCGGACCTCCCCACTACAACCTCCCCGGGAATGGGAGGGTGGACATTTGCGGCGCTTTAAAGACGGAAAGCCCGCGCACCGATGAAAAGGTGCGCGGGCTTTTTTTCGCTTTCCGCCCTCCTTGTGCACCCGAGTCGTCCGCCGGGGGCCATTCAAAGGAGGATTTTTTCAAGCATGAAGAGTCTCTTTACACCGATTGCAGCGGCAATGGCGCTGCTCACGGCCCTGGAGGCCGAGGCCACCCCCATCACCACGTTGAACCCTATGGTGGTGACGGCGACCCGTGCGGCACAGCCTCTCGAGGATGTTGCGGCCTCCGTGACCGTCATAACCGCCGAGGAGATCGCCGCAAGGGGAGCGACACGCCTCGAAGAGGTCCTGCGCGATGTCGCCGGAGTGCACATCGTGAGTCAGGGGCCCGCCGGCAGCCTCGCCACGGCGAACATCCGCGGCTCCGAGTCGGCGCAGGTCCTTGTGCTTCTGGACGGCATCCGGCTCAACTCTGCGCAGGACGGACTCTTCAACCTGGCCAACCTGCCGGTTTCCCTCAAGGAGATCGAGCGCATCGAGGTCGTCCGCGGCCCGGTTTCGGCCCTTTACGGAAGCAATGCCCTCGGGGGAGTCATCCAGATCTTCACCCGCGCGCCGCTCGATCGCCCTGTGACGCAGCTCCACTGGAGCGAGGGGCGCTTCGAGACGCGCACCCTCGGTTTTTCGACCTCGCAGCGCAAGGACGGCGTGCGCTATCGCCTCGGGGCGGGACTCGATCGCTCCCAGGGTTTCAGGGAGAATTCCGATCTCGACCAGACGACCCTCGGCGCAATGGTCGGTTTTGACCTCGGGGGAGGTTTCGACCTGGAGCTTTCGGCTCACCACCTTGATAAGGAAGCCGGCGTCCCCGGCTCGCTGACATTCCCCAGCCCCGAAGCGCGCCAGAGCGACGTAAATACGCTGACCGCCCTGACTCTTTCGGGTCCCGTCGGGGGAACGGAGTTTTCTGCGCGCGGATTCTTCGAGCGCCGACGTATCGAATTTCTCGATCCGGGCGCCTTCTTCCCTGCCGCCGACACGCACGTCGTGGAGACGTTGGGGGCGGAGCTTCAGGGGCGAAGAGGGCTCGGCCGCCATACTCTGATGGGGGGGATCGACTTTTTCCAGGACGATCTCGTCTCAACCGCGGTGGGCGATCACGACCAGGAACGCTGGGCCGTCTTTTCACAGCTCGAACTCAAGGCGACGGACCGCGCGACCTTCCTTGTAGGAGTGCGCTACGACGACCACTCCGATTTTCGAAACGAATGGAGCCCCAGGGGCGCTCTCCTTTTGGCCCTCAGCGACGGAACGCGTCTGAGGGCTTCGGCCGGAAAGGCCTTCCGCGCCCCGACGCTCAACGACCGCTTCTGGGACAGCGACTTCGCCCGCGGCAATCCCGCTCTGCGCCCGGAGACGGGGTGGGAGTACGAAATCGGCGCCCAGCAGAGACTGTCCCGCTGGGGGACTCTCTCTCTTTCAGGATTTCGAAGGGACGTGCGCGATCTGATCGATTGGCGGCCGATCGACCCGAACGACATTTTCAGTCCCTGGAACCCCGTCAATGTGAACAATGCCCGCATCTGGGGAGCCGAAGCGGAACTGCGTCTCGTGCTGCATCCCCTGCTCGCGGTCGGCGGGAATCATGCCTGGCTGCGTCCGAAGGACCGCGCCGACGGAGAGTATATCGGAGGCAAGGTCCGCCATCAGAGCCATCTCTTCCTCGATGTGGGACCGCTTGCCGAGATGCGTCTGCGCCTCGACGGCCGCTACACGCGGCACTACTCCCAACCCGCCAGGGAGAACAACAGCTATGTCGTTGTCGACGCAGCCCTGACGAGACCTTTCGCCCTCGGGGCCGTCGAGCTCGACGCGACGGTTTCCGTCCGAAACCTCTTCGACCGGGAGTATCAGGTGAACCCCGGTTACCCGATGCCTCCGCGCCAGCTTCACGCGGGGATCACCGCCTGGTTCTGAGCAAAAAAAGCAAAGGGGGAGGAGCCGCTCCTCCCCCCTCCGGACCCATCGGGATGTTGTATGCCCCAGGGGGGGAGTGCCAGGGCCCCAGCGCCGAGGTCGTAGCGTGTTCAAAAGCATGATCCCGACATCTCTTTCTCCGATCTCAGGCGCCCTTTTCGTGCTGGCCATGCTCCTTGTAGCCGTGCCGCTTCCGGCCGCCGAGCGCGAACTCGTCGACTTCGCCGGCCGGAAGGTTTCGCTTCCTGCCGAGCCGAAGCGGGTGATCTCCCTGTCGCCCGCCGTCACCGAGCTCGTTTTCGCCCTCGGGCGCGAAGAGATCCTCAAGGGGACGACGCAGTTCAGCGACTTTCCCCCCGAGGCCGCCGCCCTTCCCCTGGTCGGCTCCTATCACCGACCAGACATCGAGCGAATCGTCGCTCTTCGCCCCGACCTCGTCCTGGCGATACGCGACGGCAATCCGATCCAGGCGGTGAACCGCATCGAGGCGTTGGGGATCCCCGTCTTCGCCGTCGATCCCCGCTCCCTTGCGGAGATCATGGAGACGATCACCGCCCTCGGCGAGATCCTCGGCGCCGATGCGAAAGCGCGGGAACTCGTCAAAGAGATGGAGGAGCGCATCGAAGCGGTGCGGCGGACCGTCGCCGCCGCGCCGTCGCGCCCCACGGTTTTCTATCAGGTCGACGCCGCACCTCTCGTCAGCGTCGGGGGGGACAATTTTCTGAACGAGCTGATCGAGATCGCCGGGGGGCGAAATGCGACAAGGGGGAGGGTCCCCTGGCCCCGCGTCGGCTGGGAGGAGATTCTGCGCCTGCAGCCCGAGGTCGTCGTCATCAGTTCCATGGCCGGGGGGCAGACCCCGGAAGCGCTGCTGAGCGAGTGGCGGCGCTGGCCGCAACTGAGGGCGGTGAGGGACGGACGCATCCATGTGGAGGAGGCCGATCTGTTCAACCGCCCGACGCCGAGACTGGTGAGCGGGCTGGAGCTTCTGGCGCGCCGGATCCACCCCGAGCTCTTTGCGGAGGGGCCGTGAGCGTCCCCTTTCTCTCCGTCTGGGGGAGGCTCCTCCCTGCGGCCGCCCTCCTTGCGACGGCTCTGGCGGCGGCCGCCCTCCTCGGTCTCGCCTTCGGATCCTCCGGCGCCTCCTGGAGCCTTCTGCGCGCCCTTTGGCCGGGGACGGAAGGGGCCGACCCGGTCGCCTCCGCCATCATCTGGGAGATCCGCCTTCCCCGCGTCGTCCTCGCCGCCGTGGCCGGAGGGGCGCTCGCCCTGGGAGGGCTCGTCTTTCAGGCCCTTCTGCGCAACCCCCTCTCCGAGCCGTATATCCTCGGCATCTCCGGCGGGGCCGCCGTGGGCGCCATTGTCGGGATGCTGGCCGGCCTCAGCCCCTTCCCCGGCGTCTCGCTGAGCGCCTTCGCCGGAAGCCTCGCCACCCTGACCCTCGTTCTCACCCTTTCCGGCGGCAGGTCGGCACTGCGCAGCGATTCGCTCCTTCTCGGGGGGGTGATGATGAACGCCTTCTGCGGCGCCCTCATCATGTTTTTCATCTCTCTTTCCCCCGATCCGCAGGTCCGCAACATCCTCTTCTGGCTCATGGGGGACCTCTCCCTGGCGGGACGCGATCAGCTCTCCCTTTTGTGGCTCGTTCTTCCGGGGGTGATCGTCGTCGCCCTTCTGGCGCGCCCCATGAACCTGCTGCTGATGGGGGAGGAGACGGCGGCCTCCATGGGGGTCAACGTGCGCGCCGTCTCTCTGGCTCTTCTCGTCGTCACCTCCTTCATGGTCAGCATCGTCGTCAGCCAGGCCGGGCTCATCGGTTTCGTCGGCCTGGTGATCCCCCACATCTTCCGCCTTCTTTTCGGACCCGATCACCGTCTCCTCGTCCCCGCCTGTCTCCTGGGGGGAGGAGCCTATCTCATCGTCTGCGATCTGGCCGCCCGAGGACTCCCCTCGGCCGGGGAGATGCCGGTGGGGATCGTCACGGCCCTGGTCGGCGCCCCCCTCTTCATCTTCCTGCTCTGGAGGTCGCGCAGATGAAAGCGGTCAAGGTGAGCGGGCTTTCGCTTCGCTACGGCAGTAAGGAAATCCTTCGCAACGTCTCGTTCTGCGTGGGGGAGGGAGAGTTTTTTCTCGTCATCGGCCCCAACGGCAGCGGGAAAACGTCGCTTCTGAAGGCGATTGCAGGGCTGGCGACCCCTTCGGCCGGAGCGATCGAAGTCCTTGGCAAATGTCGTACGCAGTGGACGCGAAGAGAGTTCTCGCGGCAGGTGGCGGTGGTGTCCCAGCACGTCCCGGACGATTTCCCCTTCCGGGTGGCCGAAACGGTCCTCATGGGGCGCTCCCCCCATCTCGGTCTTCTGCAGGGGGAGACGGCCGAGGACCGGCGTCTGGCCGAGGAGGCGATGGCGTTCACGGGACTTTCCCATCTCGCCGGGCGCCGCCTCGATCAGCTCAGCGGCGGCGAGAGGCAGCTCGTCTTTATCGCCCGCGCCATCTGCCAGGCGCCCCGGGTGCTGATCCTCGACGAGCCGACCGCCTCTCTTGACCCAGCCCACCAGATCCGCATCCTCGACCTTGTCGAAAACCTCAGGTCGCGGCAGAAGGTGACGGTCGTGATGATCTCGCACGATCTCAACACGGCCGCCCTCTACGGAGACCGCCTCCTGCTTCTTTGCCGCGGGGAGGTTGCCGGACTCGGCGCCCCGAGCGAGGTCCTCACCTGGCAGCAACTCGAAAAGATCTACGGCTGCCTGATGCTGGTCGATGAGAGCGCACTGGGCGGGTCGCCGCGGGTCACGCCGGTCCCGGAGAAGTATCGGCTGAGAGGGGCCGGCGGAAGCGGTGAGCCGAGATTCCCGTGAAGACGAGGGCTCAGACGCAAAAGAGCCTCCCGGTCGGTGCGACCGGGAGGCTCTTTTGCGTTATGGCGTCGGATCTTTACAGCGACTTGAAGGCCCTGCGGGCGGCCTCGATCGTTCTGTCGAGATCGTCGGTGGAGTGGGCGGCGCTCATGAAGCCGGCCTCGAACTGGGACGGTGCGAGGTTGACCCCCTCCTCGAGCATGGCGCGGAAGAAGCGGCCAAAGGCGGCTGTGTCGCTTTTGGCGGCGTCGGTGAAGGAGTGGACGGGGCCGGGATGGAAGTAGGTGCAGAACATCCCCCCGACGCGCACCCAGCAGGTCGGAATCGGCGACTCCTTGGCCGCCTCGAGGAGCCCCTTCTCCAGGTAGGCGCTCTTTTCCTCGATCGTCTCGTAGAAGCCCCCTTCCTTCAGAAGCTGCAACGTGGCGATCCCTGCGCTCATCGCCAGGGGGTTCCCCGAGAGGGTCCCGGCCTGGTAGACCCCGCCGACGGGGGAGAGGAGCTCCATGATCTCGCGCTTGCCGCCGAAGGCGCCGACGGGGAGTCCCCCGCCGATGATCTTGCCGAGGCAGACCAGGTCCCCGCGCACGCCGAAGCGCTCCTGGGCGCCGCCGTAGGCGACCCGGAAGCCGGTCATGACCTCGTCGATGATCAGAACGATCCCTTCTGCATCGCACACAGAACGCAGCCCCTCGAGGAATCCGGGGCGGGGGACGACGCACCCCATGTTGCCGGCGATCGGCTCGAGGATGATACAGGCGATCTCCCCCTTGTTGGCCGCGATGAGCCCTTTGACCTCGTCGAGATCGTTGTAGGTGGCGGTCAGGGTGTGTTTGGCGAAGTCGGCCGGCACGCCGGGCGAAGTCGGCACGCCGAAGGTGGCGGCGCCGCTGCCGGCCTTGACCAGCAGAGAGTCGGCGTGTCCGTGGTAGCAGCCGTCGAACTTGAGGATCTTGTCGCGGCCGGTGTATCCGCGGGCGAGACGGATGGCGCTCATCGTCGCCTCGGTGCCGGAGGAGACCATGCGCACCATCTCGATGTTGGGGTAGGCCTCGCAGACCATCTGCGCCAGTTCGATCTCCTTGGCCGTCGGCGCGCCGTAGGAGGCGCCGTCGGCGGCCGCGCGGCGGATCGCCTCCACGACCTTGGGATGGCAGTGTCCCAATATCATCGGACCCCATGAGCCGACGTAATCGATATAGGCGTTGCCGTCCGCATCGAAGATGCGCGACCCTTCGGCGCGCGCGATGAACAGAGGATCGCACCCCACGGACTTGAAGGCCCGCACCGGGCTGTTGACGCCGCCGGGAATGACGGTCTTGGCCAGTTGAAAAAGCTCAGCGGATTTCTGATGATTCATGATCTCTCCTGGCGGGATGAGGTGAAGATAAATGGCGCCTCACTAAAGCACAGAGACCGTGAAGTTGTCAAGACGGACGGGGGGGTTAGACTTTAAGCAGG
>JARFUG010000052.1:9398-23014 GCA_029289095.1 Desulfuromonadales bacterium | reverse complement strand
CTCGAACCTCGAACCTCGAACCTCGAACCTCGAACCTCGAATCTCTAGCCTTGGCCCCTCTCCCGGCTCCTGGATTCTGCCCATGAAAACTTTCCTCTTCGACCTTGACGGCACTCTCGTCGACTCCGTGGCCGATCTCGCTACGGGGGTCAACCTTCTGCGGGCGGAGCTCGATCTCCCTCCACTCGACCTTCCCACGGTTCGTCTCCATGTCGGTGACGGCGCCACGATGCTCATGACCCGCTCGCTCCCCGAGGGGTGGTTCAGTCAGGAGCGACTGGAGCGCTTTCTTGCCCTTTACGGCGAGAACCTTCTCGTACAGACTGTCGTCTACCCCGGCATCCGTGAGTTTCTCGAGGCCCACCGACATCGGCCGATGGCGGTCGTCACCAACAAGCCTTTCGCTTTCGCACGGGACCTGCTGGCGGGACTCGATCTGCTACGCTATTTCCCCGTCGTTCTGGGGGGCGAGAGCTGCCCGGCCAAAAAGCCCGACCCAGCCCCGGTTCTGTGTGCCCTCGACGCGCTTGGAGCGCCGAAGGATGGTGCGGTCATGATCGGCGATCACCACACCGATCTCAAGTCCGGACGCGCCGCCGGAATCCGCACCTGCTTCTGCGCCTGGGGGATAGGCAACGACGGCGGCGTCCCCCACGACTACCGCGCCGATGATCCCGGCGACCTTTTGACGCTCTTTCCTTCGTGAACCCTGAAGTCTTCCGCCGCGTCCGATCTGTCGGATCGGTCGGATCCGACAGATCGGTCTGATCCGACGCGGCATCTGCTCTGCCATCTCAGAGCGGCTCGAGCTTTATGAGCTCGTAGCGCCGGCTTCCCATCCCGATTCTCTCCGCATGCTCCAACTGAATCTCCCAGTCGATCTCGGGGTGGACCCCCCGGAACTTGTCTCCCCCCGGCTCGAGCCCCGTCTGAAGGGCCGTTCCGGGCAGGCCTCGGGCGGCGTTCACCAGATCGGCGCACGCCTGGTCGAGGGCGACGGGATCGGTGGAGGCGAGGATCCCCTGATCCGGAGCGATGGGGGCGTCTGAATGGCCGTAGCAGTCGCAGGCGGGCGAGATCTGGGTGACGAAATTGACGAAAAGGGCTTTGCCCACCTTGCCGTGCAGCGCCCCCTTTGCGTATTCGGCCATCTTCTTCATCACCAACGGGGCCTCTTCGTTCCACTGGATCTTGACCGCTTTTTCCTCGCATACGGTGATGCAGCGGCCGCACCCGGCGCAGCACTCGGCATCTATGCGTGCGCGCCCCTCGATGAACGAGATTGCGTTGTGGACGCACGCCTTGAGACAGGCGGCGCAGGCGGTGCAGAACTGATCGGCGATCTTCGGGGCGACGTTGGAGTGCTGCTCGAGCTTCCCCTCGCGGCTCGAGCACCCCATCCCCAGGTTCTTCAGGGCGCCGCCGAAACCGGTGAGCTCGTGGCATTTGAAATGCGAGACGGCGATAAGGACATCGGCTTCGAGGATCTCCAGGGCGATATCGACATCCTGGAGGATCTCCCCCTTCACAGGGATGCGCCGGGATGAGTAGCCGCGCAGTCCGTCGCACATGATCAGGGGCGCGCCGACGACGGCGTAGGCGAAGCCGTTCTCGACGGCGCAGGCCAAAGCCGAAACCGCCTCCTTGCGTTCTCCGGGATAGAGGGTGCACGAATCGGTGAGAAAAGGACGGGCGCCGAGTTCCTTGACCCGATCGACGATGCGCCTCAAAAAGGTTGGGCGGATGTAGGCATGTCCGCCCTTTTCGCCGAAGTGGACCTTGAGAGCGGTCAGGTCGCCGCGTCCGACGACTCTTCCGATTCCGGCGGTGTCGATGAGGCGGATGAGTTTGGCGTGCAGGTTCTCCCTGTGTCCCGCACGCATGTCGGCGAAAAAAACGGTGCTCGGCATGGGAACTGAGTGCTCCTTCTATGTAGAATTAAACATTAAAAAGCGAGAACAAACCATAGCACAGGAGGGAGGCTGAATCAAACCGTGAGAATTATAAAACATTGTTTGACAAAATCTGCCCAATGTTCATAATTACTGAAAGGAGCTTCCATCGCGCCTGAGGGCGAGTGCGGGTGGAGTTCCATTTTCGAGATAATCTGGTATCCTCGATGTTCTTTTCGAACTTACCGGGAGGTCGTATTGGAAGCTGAACAGCGTTACCGGCTACTGCAACGGGCACGGATCAACACCTTTCTGAAGCGGGGATTCCTGATCCTTATGGGGGTTCTCGTCCTTTACTACGGCATCGCTCTCGTCTACGCCACCAAAACCATCTACAAAGTGCGAACGAACTACGCCGTCATTCTAGAAGATCTTTACGGCGACCGCCGGGTGGTGGACCGGGTGGGGTGGCACGCCAGGCTCCCTTTCTTCACCCGTATCGAGCAGGAAGTTCCGCTGATGAACACGGAGATGTACCTCGGAGGCACCCCGGAGGTTCATCGCATCATGTCGCACGGGAACGTAGCGCTTTGGACGAGCGCCATGCTCACCTACCGCATCGTCGATCTGCACAGGTGGGGGATCGAGAACAAAACGCCCATCAATCTGCTTCAGATCGACTTCGACGGCATCGTCAAGGACGTCATGCAGAGCCGCACCGTCGACGACCTCATCTCCAAGCGCGAGGAGATCAAGGACCAGATCTTCCTCGATCTGAAGCGGCGGCCCATCAACATCGGCGGTCCGAACCTGGAGGGGAAATACGGCATCGAGGTCGTCTCCTTCGTCCTTCGCGACACCCGCTTCGGAGAGAGGCTCGCCGAGGCGAGCGAGGAGAAGAAGCGCCGGGAGCTCATCGCCGAGGCGGAGAACTACGCCGCCGACCTGGAGGCGAGCCGGACCCTGAAGCTCTACGCCGCTTACAGTGAAGCGATCCGCGACTTCCGCAAGTCGCTGGGGCTCGGCCCGGGGAGCGATCAGGCTCTCTTCGATTTCCTGAATCAGCAGAAGTGGGCCACCGCTTACGAGAAGAACCAGACCGGTCAGAACACCTTCGTCCTCAACAACAGCAGCGTTTCCCCGTCGATTGTTCTTCCGACTCCGGAGCCGGGGCGCGCAAAGGAAACGGCTCCCAGAAATGTCGAGAATCCGCAAAACACGCAGCCCGGTTTACGTCAGACTCTCGGAGAAGCGCATCAAGCAGATTGAAGCGCTGGTCGACGGGTGGACCTTCGAGACCCGCCTCTTCGTCCTGCGACGTCTGCGGCAGTATGATCCGTCGCGCTCGGCCTTCGACTTCATCACGTCGCTCGTAAAGAGCCTCTTCAAGCCCGTCGACCGGAGCTTCAAGTTCCTGCACAATCCCGAGGCCCTCAGCGACTGGCGCCGCCGCATCGAGGTCTCCGGATCGCGCAACGCCTCGGCGACGTGGGAGAAGATCCTCGCCCGCGAACTCAACTGGCACGACTATCACTACCTGACCTATCTCCTTGAGCGGCGCACGGCCGACATTTTCGTCCCCCCCCGGTTTCGGGAGATTTTCGAGAGGATCTACCACGCCCACATCCTGAAGGAATACACCGAGGACCCCTCGGTCCCCCGGGCTCCCCTCGTCCTGGTGATCGGCAGTTCCGGAAGCGGCAAGAGCGCCACCGTCAAGCAGGCGATCGAGGAGGCGATCTTCGCCTCGGAGGTGCGCCCGATCATCGACCTGAAGGCGAAGAAACAGGAGGTGCTGGCCGACGAGCCGTTCTGGCGAAGCCTCGAAGACGTCGATCCCGAGTTGGCGCTGCGCATGGAGCGTCGGCGCAAGGCCGAGCGGCTGCGCACCCTCTCGCGCCTTCCGGTGATCAAGTACATCTTCCGCGAGCGGATCGCCCAGGCGCTATCCGTTCTGGAGGAGGAGGGGGTGCTGGTCGACTACGCCATGATTACTCCCAACGATTACCAGACGGCCTGGGCCGGCGAGCCGGGGAACTTTTTACGCAAGGCGATGGGGGATCCGAAGCGCCCCTCTATTCGGCATCTCGAGGAGGCTCACAGCGCCTTCGGCCGCCCCGATCAGATGAGCACCGTCAAGGGACAGCAGAACACCCTGGTCGATGCCGCCAACATTCTCATCGACGAGATCGTCTATGGACGCCGCGACTGTCTTCTCATAGCCACCTCCGACCAGCCCGAACAGTTCGATCCGGCCATTTACCGTCGATTCGTGGAGAGGGGGCTCATCATCGATGTCGGCGAGCACTGGGATGAACCGGGCAACCTGCGCGAAGTCGTCCGGATGGAGCTCAAGCGCAAGAGCAGGGAGGAGATGGAGATCGACGAGGAGCTTCTCACCCGCACGGTGGAGCAGCTTCATCCCATTTTTCGCGAACGATCTCTGCGCATTACGCCGGCCTACGTGCGCCGTCTCATTGATTCGATCATTACGATCAAAGGCGATTTCCGAACAGCATATCTCGAGGACCAGTTTCTTGTTCGCGATGCTTTGAAGGCGGTCGCCCGCAACGTCTACGGCTCTCTCTACAACAAGGTGGTGGGGCAGATGGACCGGGAAATCCAGTGGGGAGACTATATCGGGGCGATCAAGAACGAATTTTCCGAGATGGCCAACAACGCCCTCTACTACAACATCAGTGAAGAAAAGGGGGTCGTTCTTACCGGACCTCCGGGTTCCGGAAAGACGTATATGGTGAGGGCCTGGCTCGGCGACAACCACGACGTGCAGGACGTCTCTGCCAACCTCAGCGATCTCACCGATCCGATAAACCCTCTGGAGGGGATGGTCGAGAACCTCGAAAAAGTTTACGACATCGCCAAAATGCTCTCCCCCAGCATGGTCTTTTTCGACGAAGGGGACGCGGTGGCTCCACGGCGCTCCCAGACCGGCGGAAGCCCCTATGACAAGGTGACCAACAAATTCCTCTCCATCATCGACGGCGAATCGCCACTGAACCGTGTTTTTACCGTCCTGACGACCAATCGCATCGACATCCTCGATCCGGCCCTGATCCGCTCCAAGCGCCTGAAGGTTCTCAACGTCATCGGGCACATGCGCGACGAGGACGCGCTGCGCATCATGCGCAAGGAACTCGCCGGCCTTCCCCTGGAGGAGGGGCTCACCTACGCGGAGATGGTGCGCACCGCCCGGACCCTTTGCGAAACGCCGGCCGACTTCACCTCTTTTGCAGAAAAGGTTCGCACCCTTCGAGGGACCGAGATGGAGGTCGTCGTCAAGCTGATGGAGGCCATCGGAGGGAGCGAGAAGGAAAAGGAGCGCTTCGTGCGCTTCAACTACAAGATCCTTCTGGGGCTTCTCGACAGCGCCTCGGGCGATCCGGCTCTGGCGATGAAGGCCAGACAGGGTGAGGAAGCCCTGACGGCCAATCTCGACAGGATCGCTGTGCTTCTGTCCAAGATGCGCGAGGAGGGGACCTTCCCGGTAACCCGCTGGCACCTGCAGAGCGCCCGCATCCAACTTGCCGCCTCGCCGACGCGCAAGGGAAAACAGCAGCTCGACCAGTTTCTCGAGACCGAACTGTCGCGCGAGCCCCAGATCGGGTTCGTGGTCGGGGTCGGAGCCAACGATACCACAGGCGTTCTTCTCCCCATCGCCTCGTCGCTCGTCTACCGCGTTTTTCCCGAAAAAATTGTCGTCACCGGAGCCGTCTCATCCAGCGCACCGGGGGCGGCCGAGCTCGATCTTGCGGTGCAGATGACCCACCAGAGCGCCCGCGAGGCGCTGACCCTCACCGAAAACTACCTGCAGGCGTTGTGCCCCGAGTTCAACGTGGCGCGGGTGCTGGGGGAGTTCCTCGACGGTTACACCCTGCATCACCAGCTTCTGTCGGCTTCCTACAACGTGGGTGGACCTTCGGCGGGTTTCGCCCTGGCGATCAACACCCTTTCGGTTCTGCTCTGTCTGCCGGTGCTCAACGATTTCGGGATAACGGGCGCCCCGTGGATCAAGGGGGCGCAGAAAGGGGAGGTCGGCGCCTCGGTCATCATCGGGGGGCATCGCAAGAAGACGGAGAAAGTCCTGCAGTACCTCTCGCGCATGTACATGCCTCAGCAGAACTATATGGATCTTGAACCCGAGGTGCTCGATTCCTACCGGATGGAGGGACGCGAAATTCGAGGAGTACGCAGCTTCTCCTCCCTCGTGCCGGAGGTCTTCTTTATCGATGAAGGGCATCACGACGCACTGCGGGAACTTCTCGAGATGCGGCGTCGTTTCGATCTGGAGCGTTTGACCCCCGACCCGGAAAAGCGTCGGGAACTCGAGATGCGTGAAGCGGTGCTGCGGCAGCAAGCCGAAGCTGAGGTGCGTCGCCGCATGCACGCGATTCGCGCCTTCGTGGAAGAGGGGGGCAAAGGGTACGAAAGCTTGGAAGATCTTTTCCGAATCGTCGAGGAGACCTCCCCCCGGCGTGAAGGGGCGCTGTGAACCACAAACGCCGTTCTCTTGACTTTGTCCGGGGAGTTGTGGCATTGAAGGCGCCCGAAGCCCTTCAAAGGAGGAGATGTCCGCCATGTCCGTCATGAAGATCGATTCCCTTACAGAAGTTCACACCCTGCGCGAGGAAATGGATCGGCTCCTCGACCGCAGCCGAAGGCAACGATTTTCAGAGACATCGGAGCCGCAAGGGTGGCGCCCTCCGGCAGATATCTACGAAGACGCGCGGGGGCTGGTGATTGAAATGGAGGTTCCCGGCATGCGGGAGGAGGAGATCGTCATGCGCCTGGAGGAGAGTGCTCTGATCATTGAAGGGGAACGCGGCCTTCCAGGGGCAGAGCAGGGGCGACATTATCACCGCATCGAGCGTGCCTATGGCTCGTTCAGCCGTTCCTTTTTTCTTCCGGCCGCAGTCGATCGGGCAAATATCCAGGCCGTCTGTGAGGAAGGACTCCTGATCGTCACTGTGCCGCTGAATCGCGGCAGCGTGGATCCCGTCTTGTGCAAGGAGGGATGAACGTTCGTCTGCCGGGGCGTAAACCCTGAAAAACCCCCGTAAACTACCGCATCCCGCAGTGGACGCCCGCGAACTTTTTGATATTCTTGTTCAAGATAGTCGCAAAGGAGCGTCCATGGCGAAAAATCTCACTCACAAGATTCTCGAGGCCCACCTCGAGAAGGGACGCCTCATCCCCGGCGAGGAGATCGCCATCCGTATCGATCACACCCTGCTGCAGGACGCCACCGGCACCATGGCGATGCTCGAGTTCGAGGCGCTCGGCCTCGACCGGGTGAAGGTTGGGCTTGCGGCGCAGTACGTCGATCACAACCTGCTGCAGACCGACAACAAGAACGCCGACGACCACCGTTACCTCCAGACTGCCTGCGCCCGCTACGGCATCCATTTCAGCCGCCCGGGCAACGGGGTCTCCCACCAGGTGCACATGGAACGGTTCGGGTGTCCGGGGCTCACCATGATCGGCGCCGACAGCCACACGCCGGGGGCGGCGGGCGTCTCGATGCTCGCCATCGGCGCCGGCGGGATGGACGTAGCCCTGGCCATGGCAGGGATGCCCTACAACTTCCCGTGCCCCAAAGTGCTGGGGGTGAAGCTCACCGGCGAACTTCCTGAGTGGGTGAGCGCCAAGGACGTTATCCTGGAGATGCTGCGCCGCTACGACGTCAAGGGGTGCGTCGGCAAGATCATCGAGTATTACGGTCCCGGTGTGCGGACCCTCTCGGCCACGGATCGGGAGACGATCGGCAACATGGGGACCGAGCTCGGTGCGACGAGCACCGTCTTCCCTTCGGATGAACGGACCAGGGCGTATCTTGAAGCGCAGGGGCGCGGCGAGCACTGGAAGGAGCTCTCGGCAGACGAGGGGGCGACTTACGACGAGTACGCCGAACTCGACCTCTCACAGGTCGAACCTCTCATTGCCTGCCCGTCGTCCCCCGGCAACGTGAAGACGGTGCGGGAGGTGGCAGGAACGAAAGTCGATCAGGTCATCGTGGGGAGCAGCGTGAACAGCTCATTTCGCGACCTGATGGTGACAGCCCGCATCGCCGAGGGGCGCCACAGCGCCCCGGACACCAGCTTCCACATCAACCCGGGGAGTCGGCAGGTCCTGGAGAACGTCGCTGACCAGGGAGGGGTCATGCCCCTCTTGCTGGCCGGAGCCCGCATCCATCAGTCAGGGTGTCTCGGCTGCATCGGCATGGGGCAGGCGCCGGGAACGGGGCAGGTCAGCCTGCGCACTTTCCCCCGCAACTTCCCCGGGCGCTCGGGGACCGTCGACGACAAGGTCTACCTGTGCTCCCCCGAGACGGCCGCCGCCTCGGCCTTGAAGGGTGTCATCACCGATCCGCGCGATCTCGGCGCCGAGATGGACTACCCCCGCGTCCACGACCCTGAAAAATACCTGGTCGACGAGTCCTCCATCATCTTCCCCTCCGACGAGCTTCGAAGGACCGAGGTGGTGCGCGGCCCCAACATCAAACCGTTTCCCGACCTCGACCCTCTCCCCGAGGATTTGAGAGCCGTCGTTGTTCTGAAGGTCGAGGACAACATTTCTACCGATACGGTCATGCCCGCCGGCAACCGCGTGCTTCCGCTGCGCTCCAACATCGACGCCATCAGCGAGTTCGTCTACTACCAGATCGCCCCCGATTTTCACAGGGAGTGCAGGGATCTCGGAAACGTCGTGGTGGTCGGCGGCGACAATTACGGGCAGGGGTCGAGCCGTGAACACGCCGCCCTTGCGCCGAGGCATTTGGGGGTGAGAGCCAAGATCGTCAAGAGCTTCGCCCGCATCCACAAGGCCAATCTCTGCAATTTCGGCATTCTCCCCCTTGTCTTCAGGAATCCGGACGATTACGGGCGCATCTCCAAGGGGTCCAAGGTAGAATTTCCAAATATCCGCACCCAGCTCGAAAGCGGAGCCGAGGAGATCGAGATCAGGGTCGACGAAGAGCCGATGACGGTCGTTCTGGAGGTCTCCGAGCGCCAGAGGAGCCATCTCATCGCCGGGGGGACGCTCAACTGGGTGCGCGAGCAGGTCATCCAGGGGGGCTGATGAAAAGCGCCCGTCTGCGGCGTTGCCCTCACCCTCCGGCGCTACGGCGTACTGATGTACGCCTCGCTTCGAAGGTTTTCGGGCGCCTTGCATCCAGGCATTTTTGATCAGCCCTGGAACTGTCTACTGGGGGTTGCTCTTTGAATCATACTCGTATTATCCTTGCCGAGACCACGGGACTTCCCGTGGTCTCGTTGTTATCGTGAGGATTGAATCACTGCTCAGAGTTCAAGAAGAAGCAGGGCTGAGTTAAGCCTTTCATTCTGGATTCTGGCTCCTGCTTTCAAAGGATTTTTATGATCGTCGACAGGCTGGAGAACTGGGCCGATTATCCTTATGGGGAGATCTGGGAGAAAGTCTTCGGATTTCTTCTCTCCCTCTCTTCTGAAACAGCCGAGGGAGAGTATCCCCTGCAGGGGGAGGACGCTTTTGCCCGGGTGATGGTCTACCGCACTCGCCTCCCTGAGGAGGCGCTTCTGGAGACGCACCGGGAGTACGCCGATGTCCAGATCGTCCTCAGCGGGGGGGAGGCGATGGAGTGGTATCCGGCAAAGGGGCTCGAAGTGCAGACCCCCTACGACCCGGCGAAGGATGCGCAGTTCTACAAACGCCCCGGGGATGCGCCTGCACGCATGACGATCGCCCCCGGGTTCTTCGCATTCTTCCTCCCCGAAGATGCTCACATGCCGTCGCTTTGCGTGGGAGACGAAGCGCAGGAGGTGAAAAAGGTGGTGGTGAAGATTCGCAGGAGTCTGCTGGGCCGCCTCCGATCGGTCGGACAGGTCGGATCCGACTGATCGGTCTGATCTGAAGCGGCCGATGGCTCAATCGAAGCTGCGGTTCTCCTGCTCAGAGACGCGGATGAAGGTGGTGCGTTTGGTGAGCTCCCGCAGGGCCGAGGCGCCGACGTAGGTGCAGGCGGAGCGCACCCCTCCGAGGATATCGCGCACCGTTCCGACAATGGGCCCGCGGTAGGGAACCTCCACCGTCTTTCCTTCGGAGGCGCGGTACTCGGCAATGCCGCCGGCGTGCTTCTCCATGGCGATCGCCGAGCTCATGCCGTAGAAAAGCTTGAACTGACGGCCGTCGCGCAGCACCATCTCGCCGCCGCTCTCGTCGTGGCCGGCGAACATCCCGCCAAGCATGACGAAGTCGGCCCCTCCGCCGAAGGCCTTGGCCACGTCGCCGGCGCAGACGCAGCCGCCGTCGGAAATGATGCGCCCTCCCAGACCATGGGCGGCGTCGGCACATTCGATCACCGCCGAGAGTTGCGGGTAACCGACGCCGGTCTTGACCCGGGTGGTGCAGACCGAGCCGGGGCCGATGCCGACCTTCACGATGTCGGCCCCCGAGAGGATGAGCTCTTCGACCATCTCGCCGGTGACGACGTTGCCCGCTACGATCGTCTTGTCCTCGAAGGCGTCGCGCACCCTCCCGACGAAATCGGCGAAAGCCTCGGCGTAGCCGTTGGCCACGTCGATGCAAATGAACTCCAGCTTCGGGTGCCGGCTCAGGATGCGGCCGAGGTGTTCAAAATCGTTTTCCGAGGCGCCGGTGCTCACCATGATCCGGGAGAAGATCGACTCGTCGCGCGAGGTGAGAAAGGCGTCCCATGCCTGCACGTCGTAATGCTTGTGCAGCGCTGTCAGCATGCCGTGCTCGGCCAGAACGGCAGCGGTCTCAAAAGTGCCGACAGTGTCCATGTTGGCCGCGATGACCGGAACGCCGGTCCACTCCCGGCGGCTGTGCAGAAAGGTGAAAGTCCTCTCGAGGACGACCTGCGAGCGGCTCTTGAGGGTGGAGCGCTTGGGGCGGATCAGGACGTCCTTGAAGCCGAGTTTCAGATCACTCTCGATGCGCATGGGACCTCCGTCGGTCGATTGAAAGACAGGCTTCAAGTATACGTGATGTTGCGCTTCACTTTTGTCGGAGAGAAAATGGATCTTTTTGAAAGACTGCGCAAAGAAACCGTCCGCGCCCAGGATGAGGACGATCTCCCCGATTTCCTGGCGCTTCAAATTTTTGAAATTGCCGATTGTTCCGGGGATTTTCGCAAGCACGAGAGCGAGATCGAGGATCTCATCAAACAGGTGCGTAATTACGACACTTACGGCCAGACGGGGTATCTTGGCATGGGGGTGAACAATGCCATTCTGGAGGGGACCCTCAAGAAGCTGAAGTCCCTCGTCGAAAAATGATGGCGTCGCAAAAATTCACCAACTGCTGCGTTGCTGCCATTGCTCTCGCTGCTTCGACGTACATAAGTACGCCTCATTGCTCGACAATGGCGCGCCTTGCATTTGGCGCTTTTTGCTTAGCCATCCCCTATTTTGCTTTCTTGCGAAAGCATCAAAAATGAATTTTGGGAATCGCCTCTTCGGCGGGCGCAGCGCCGCTGAACTCAAGGCTCTCATCATCTTGAGCGCCCCTCTCATCGCCGCCCACTTTTCCCAGTGCGCCATGGGGTTCGTCGATACGGTCATGGCAGGACGGGTGAGCTCCGTCGATCTGGCCGCGGTGGCGATGGGGTCGAGCATCTGGTTTTCGGTCTTTCTCTTCATGCTCGGCATCCTCATGGCGGTCACCCCTTCGGTGGCTCAGCTTCACGGAGCAGGCAAGGGTAAGGAGATCGGTCACCACGTTCGACAGGCTCTCCTGCTCGCCTTGGCGCTCAGTGTCGCGCTCATCGCCATTCTCAGAAACGCAGCCCCCCTTCTTTCCTTCATGGAGGTCGACGCGGCGGCCGCCCCGCTCACCGTCGCCTACCTGAAGGCCCTTTCGTGGGGGGTGCCG
Organism: Desulfuromonadales bacterium; assembly: GCA_029289095.1. Classification (GTDB taxonomy): domain Bacteria; phylum Desulfobacterota; class Desulfuromonadia; order Desulfuromonadales; family JACZKF01; genus JARFUG01. Next base: position 11,234 of record JARFUG010000052.1, on the reverse strand, counting down.
GCCATCGCGGTCTTTTTTGTGCTACGGCATTTCAGCGAGGCGCTCTCGTGCACCAAGCCGAGCATGATCGTCGCCTTTGTGGGGCTCGCTTTCAACATCGCGGCCAATTATATCCTGATCTACGGCAAACTCGGTTTTCCGGCGATGGGCGGGGTCGGCTGCGGATGGGCCAGCGCCCTGACAATGTGGGTGATGTGCCTGGGAATGATCGTTATTGTCCTGCGGGGGAAGATCTTCGCCCCGGCGCGTCTGACGAAGGGAGGTTTCCGGCCGGATGTGAACGAACTCGGCCGGATCCTGCGTCTCGGGCTCCCCATCGGGTGCGCCCTCTTCGTCGAGGCAAGCATCTTCGGCGTCATCGCCCTGCTCATCGGCTCTCTGGGGGCCGACGTCGTCGCCGCCCACCAGATCGCACTCAACTTCGCCTCCCTCGTCTTCATGGTGCCGCTGAGCGTCTCCACCGCCATCTCGGTGCGCGTCGGGCACGCCATCGGCCGGCAAAGTCCTCGCGACGCCCGGCGTTCGTCAGCGGTCGGCATCGTGTTGACGGCCTTTCTGGCCCTCTTCAGCGCGGCCTTCACCCTCCTGTTTCCCGGCGTCATTGCGTCGATCTACACCGACAACGCCGATGTCGCCGCGGCAGCCGCGGCCCTTCTCGTCCTCGCCGCCCTCTTCCAGGTATCCGACGCCGTCCAGGTAAGCACCGCCGGGGCGCTGCGCGGCTACAAGGACACCCGCGTGCCGATGTATCTTCTCATCTTCGCCTATTGGGCTGTCGGGCTTCCGCTTGGGTACACCCTCGGCCTCACCTCGCTGTGGGGAGAGCCGATGGGCGCCGCCGGCTTTTGGATCGGCCTTATCGCAGGTCTGACGGCCGCGGCCGTGCTTCTGAGCTGGCGGCTGCGGGTCCTCACGCGGCGTTTCGACACGAAAAAAGGCGCGGCGCCGAAAACGGCAGCCGCGCTGGGAACAAAGAGCGTGGAGAGGCTGGGGGCGTAATCACCTCTTCAGCCGCACCCCCTCGCCCGTCAACTCCACCGTCCCTCCCTTGTAGAGCCCTCCGATCGCCTTTTTAAACGCTTTCTTGCTGAGGCCGAGCTGCCGCCGGATCTCCTCGGGGGAGCTGTCGTCGTGCAGGGGGAGAAAGCCCCCGGGGCTCTTCTCCAGAGCGGCGAGGACGACGTCCTTGGCCTCCTCGACCCCCTTCGCGCCGACTTTGCGCAGGGTGACGTCGATCTTGCCGTCTTCACGAAGACGCCTGACATAGCCGCTAAGGCGGGAGCCCGGGCGAAGCCCGGGACGCAGCTCGTCGCGGTAGAGAAGGCCGCCGAAGCGGTGATCGACAATGACCTTGGCGCCGAGATCGGTGAATTGCCAGATCGTCAACTCGACTTCGTCCCCCTCGGAGAGCCCTTCGGCGCGCGGCTCCAGGTAGTCCTCGATGCGGGCGGTGGCGAAGGGGCGTCCTTCGCGATCGAGGGCGACGCGCACCAGATAGCTGCGCCCTTGGGCCATCTTCTCTGGTTGATGCCGGAAGGGGACGAGGAGGTCCTTCTCGACCCCCCAATCGAGAAAGGCGCCGTGCGCCCCGAGTGAACGCACGGCCATGACGGCGAACTCCCCGACCTGGGCGTGGGGGTGTTTGAGGGTGGCGCGCACCTGGCCGCTGCCGTCGCGGAAAAGAAAGACGCTGAGCTCCTCGCCCGGGTGAACGGCCGAGGCCGCGTCGCGGCGCGACAGCAGGATCGGTTCATCATCGTCGCGCAGCCAGATGCCGCGGTCGTCGACCCGCTCGACGGTGAGGGTGACGATTCTGCCGATGTCGGGCATGGTGGA
>JARFUG010000052.1:0-9298 GCA_029289095.1 Desulfuromonadales bacterium | reverse complement strand
ATTCTCGGAAATTCACCTTTGTCCTGCCGGGCGTGCCGGAGCGGCCGCTCTGGCGGGCGCCTTCGGGCGCCTGCGCCGGGGCGCTTCGGGGCGCTGCGCCGCCGAGGCCGCTTTTGGGGCCGGGCGGGTGCGGTTCTGCGCCGGGCGCGCCGAGCGTGCGGGTTGAGCCGTCTTCTCTGGGGCGGGGGCACGGTAATCGAACCCGTCCACTTTGCGGTGTTCCAGGGGAGAACCGAGAGCGCGCTCGATGGTGCGCACCATCGCCGCATCCTCACCGGAGACGAGGGTGAAGGCGTCGCCGCTGCGGGCGGCGCGACCGGTGCGGCCGATGCGGTGGATGTACGCCTCGGGGGTGTCCGGAATATCATAGTTGATGACGTGTGAGACCTGCGAGACGTCGATGCCGCGGGCTGCGATATCCGTCGCCACCAGGACCTGGAATTCCCCCTTGCGGAAACCGTCGAGAGCCGCCTGCCGCCTGTTCTGGGAGAGATTCCCCTGCAGCGAGGCCGCCCGGTGCCCGGCCTTGGCGAGTTGCTCGCCGAGGCGCTTCGCCCGGTGTTTGGTGCGGGTGAAGACGAGGACCGATTCGGTGTCGGTATGCTTCAGCAACTCCATCAGCAGCGGCGTCTTGAGGTGCGGCTCCACCGGATAGAGGGCGTGGCTGACGGTGGCCGCCGGGGCGACTGTCCCCACCTGCACCGTGTGCGGATCGTTCAGGACATCGTTGGCCAGAGCGCGGATCTCCTGCGGCATGGTGGCCGAGAAGAGGAGGGTCTGGCGCGCCCGCGGCAGGTGGGCGAGGATCTTGCGGATGGCCGGGAAAAAGCCCATGTCGAACATCTGGTCCGCCTCATCCAGGACGAGGACCTCCAGGTGCGACAGATCGACCGTCCCCTGGCCGATGTGGTCGAGGAGGCGCCCCGGGCAGGCGACGACGACGTCGACCCCCTTTTTGAGCTTGTCGGCCTGGGGATTGAAGCTCACGCCGCCGTAGAGGGTGACGCTGCGGACCCGGGCCGCGCGGCCGAGGGTCGTGAACGCTTCGTGGATCTGCTCGGCTAACTCCCGGGTCGGGGCGACGACAAGCGCGCGCACATGGGCGCGCCGCCCCTGCATGAGGCGGTGAAGGATCGGCAGGGCGAAGGCGGCGGTCTTGCCGGTCCCCGTCTGCGCCAGCCCCATGACGTCGCGCCCCTGCAGGACCGACGGAATCGCCTGGGCCTGGATCGGCGTCGGTTCAGTGTATCCCGCTTCCCTGATCCCGGCGGCGACGTCGGGGTGGAGGTTGAATGCAGTAAAATTCATCTGTTTTCTTTCTCTTCTTTCTGCGCTCCCTGCACTAAAAAGGCCCCGGATACATTTCCGGGGCCTGCGAGATTTCTGGTCTTCTTTTCCGGGAACGACTTGATTAATAGCGAACTTTAACAGGTTGAGGGGATTTCTGTCAAGTTCCAAATGGAACAGTTCAGCGGTGAAGAGGGGAACCGTTCTCATATCACTAAATAGAGGAGCGGAAGAGTGATGAAAGCCAGAATGATGCCGAGTCCGACGAGGGCCACGGCGAGGTCGGGTTCCATTCCCGCCGCCGCCGCCAGCGCTCCGGCCGTGACCATGGGGGGCATTCCGGCCTCGAAAATAGTGACGTCCACGGCCAGTCCCTCCAGCCCAGCGAGGCGCAGAACGATGAGAGCGACCAGGGGTGCGACGAGGAGCTTGACGCCCAGACCGAAGCCGAGAGGAGCAAGGACTGTCGGCCTGAGGCGCCAGTTCACCTGAAAGCCGATGGCGGCCATCACCAGAGGGGTTAGGGTTGTGGAGATCCCCATGAGAATGGTGGTCATCTCAGCCGGGTAGGGCCAAGGCCGCAGGGCGAGACCGGCAATCAGGGCCATGGTAGGGGGGAAGAGGAGAGCCCGCCGGGCGATCCCTGCAATATTCACCGAGCTTTCCCGACCGTAGAGTGCGAGGATGAGGGAGCCGTAGGTGGCGAAGATGGCAATGGTGCCGAACTGGTCGTAGACGACCAGGTAGGGGATCCCCTCCGCCCCGAAGAAGGCGTTGACCATCGGCACCCCCATGAAGGAGGTGTTGCCGATGGGAACGACGAGGAGGAGAACGCCGGTGATTGAACGAGACCAATTGCCGATCCGTGCCGCCAGGAGGACAACTGCTGCGGAGAAGGCAAGCAGTCCCCAGGGGACGAGTGCGGGGATAAGATAGTCGCGGGAGAACTCGAGTTGCGGTACTTTGAGAAGGATAACCGCCGGCAGCGACACGTACAGGGCGAACATGTTGAGAACCTGCGCGGTATCCTTCGGGAAGGCGGAAAGTCGCCGAAAAACCATTCCGAGAAAGACGAAGAGGGCGATGATGATGAAGTTTTCCAAGGAGAACCTCCGCAAATATCATGACTCAGAACAACAGATCCCCCCGCGATCGACGGAATTTTGATTTGTTGCACCACCAAGACACCAAGGGCGCCAAGAAAATCTGAAATCATAGGTTCTCTTTGTGTCTTGGAGTCTTAGTGGTAGATTGAATTTGCCTTTCAAGCCGCCCGGTCGCGCTCGGTCTTCTCCAGGTAATAATCGTACCCCCCTTCGTACGTCCTCATCTCGCCGTGGTCGATCTCGAAGACGCGGCCGACCAGCGAGCGCAGGAAATGGCGGTCATGGCTCACCAGGACGACGGTGCCGGTGAAGTTCTGAAGCGCCTCCAGCAGGATCTCACGCGACTGGATGTCGAGGTGGTTGGTCGGCTCGTCGAGGACGAGGAGGTTGATCGGGCGCGCCAGGAGGGTGGCGAGGACGACCCGGCTCTTTTCGCCGCCGGAGAGCTTGTCGATGCGCTTGTCGACGGCGTCCCCCTGGAAGAGGAATGCGGCGCAGAGGTTTCGCACCACGCCGATCGACGCCTGCGGGATCACATCGTGAACCGTCTCGAAGACGCTCTTTTTCGGATCGAGGACGTCCATCGCCTGCTGGCTGAAGTAGCCGAGGTTGACGTTGGCCCCGAGGGCGACGGAGCCGGCGCTCGGCGCGGTCTCCCCCGCCACGACCTTGAGGAAGGTCGACTTTCCGGCGCCGTTCACCCCGACGACGGCGACCTTTTCCCCCCGCCGGATGAGACCCGAGACGCCGCCGAAGACCGATTTTTCTCCCCCTTCGGGAAGAGGCCACGCCTTTGCTAGCCCGTCGAACTTCACGACATCGTCGCCGCTTCGCGGCGGCTCGGTGAACTCGAATCGAACTGTCTTCTGCTCGGCCGGGATCTCGATGCGCTCGATCTTCTCGAGCTTCTTCACCCGCGACTGCACCTGCGCGGCGTGGGAGGCGCGGGCGGCGAAGCGGGCGATGAACTCCTCTTCCTTGGCGAGCATCTCCTGCTGCCGGCGATGGCTCGCCAGGAGCTGCTCGCGGCGGATCTCGCGCTCGCGCAGGTAGAAGTCGTAGTTGCCGCCGTAGGTCGTCAGGGTGCGGTTGCCGACCTCCACGATGCGCGAGACGATGCGGTTCATGAAGTCGCGGTCGTGGCTCGTCATGAGGATCGCCCCCTTGAACTCGGAGACCAGCCAGTTCTCGAGCCAGACGATCGACTCGACATCAAGGTGGTTGGTCGGCTCGTCGAGAAGGAGGACGTCGGGGTTGAGGGTGAGAATGCGCGCCAGAGCAATGCGCATCTTCCACCCCCCGCTGAACGACTCGACTGGGCGGCCGTAGGCGTCGGGACCGATCCCCAGACCGGTGAGGACCGCCTGGGCGCGCGACTCCAGATCGTAGCCTCCGCGGTGTTCGAAGGCTTCGGTAGCGTCGCCGTAGCGCTCCAGGAGTTCGGCCATGGCGTCATCGTCCATCGGCTCGCACATGGCGGCTTCCATCTCGCGGATCTTTTCCCCGAGGGCGACGGTTTCGGCCGAGGCGGCCATGACCTCTTCGAGGGCGGAGCGGCCGGACATCTCGCCGACGTCCTGCGAGAAGTAGCCGATCACCGTCTTTTTCGCGCAGACGATCTCGCCGCCGTCGGCGGCTTCCTCGCCGGTGATGAGACGGAAGACCGTCGTCTTGCCGGCGCCGTTGGGGCCGACGAGGCCGGTGCGGGTGCCGGGGAGGATCTGGAAGGAGGCGTTCTGAAAGAGGATCTGAGAGCCGTGCTGACGGCTGATGTTGCTGAGGTGAATCATGCCGAAACTCCGAAGAAAATATCGTGCACTGTTACCATGACGGGTGCTTTATCGGCAAGGTATTTTCATCCGCCCTGCCGAAGGAGCGCCGAAGAGGTTTTCAAAAGAAGAAAAAATGCGCTATCCTCACTCTTTTGTCGAGTGATTCATCCTTTTTCTGCTTCGCCTCGAATTTTTTGCAATTGCAAGTCCCCCTTTAGCAAAGGGGGATTTAGGGGGATTTTGCCTATGCTCGGCGCAAGAAAATCCCCCCTGGCATCCCTTTTCCAAAGGGGGGGATGCTCTGCGGAAGATCAGTGCAAAGCAGGACGACCATTTTCCTAAGGACCAGTAATGAACGACCGCATCGTCATCCACTACGACGAGATCGCCCTCAAGGGGAAGAACCGTCGCTATTTTGAAGAGGCGCTGGCCAAAAACGTGCGCACCGCCCTGGGGCCGCTCTCCCAATCGGTCCAGCGTCTCTACGGCCGCATCGTCTGCACCCCGGGGGAGGGGGCCGACAGAGAGGTGATCCGCGAGAGGTTGCGGCGCCTCCCCGGCATCGTCCACTTTTCTCTAGGGATAGCGGCGCCCAAGGACATGAACGCCCTCGGGGCGCGGGCCCTGGAGATCGCACAGGCCCACCATTTCGAATCCTTCGCCGTCAAGGCGAGAAGGTCCGACAAGTCGTTCCCCCTGAATTCCGCCGAGATCGGTGCGGAGGTGGGCGCCCACGTCCTTCGAAACCTCGGGCGGGAGGTGAAGGTCGATCTCACCCATCCCGAGCTTCGGATCTTCATCGAGGTCACCCACACCGAGGCCTTTCTCTACGGCGAGAAGATCAAGGGGCCGGGGGGGCTTCCGACGGGGACGGCCGGCAAGGTCCTCTCCTCCCTCTCGGGAGGGATCGACAGCCCCGTCGCCTCTTGGATGATGATGAAGCGCGGTGTCGAGGTCGTCTTCGTGCATATCCGCAACGAGACGCAGTTCGCCCATGGAGCGGTCGGCAAGATCGAGGATCTGGTGCGTACACTGACCGAGGTGCAGCTTCGCTCCAAGCTCTACATCGTCCCCTTCGGGGAACTGCAGCGTCGCATCATCGCTTTCGTTCCGGCCAAGTACCGCATGATCGTCTACCGCCGCTTCATGATGAAGATCCTCGGCAAGGTGGCGCGCAGGGAAAAGGCCAAGGCGATCGTCACGGGCGACTCCCTCGCCCAGGTCGCCTCCCAGACCCTCGACAACCTGCGCTGCATCCAGGCCGCCGCCGACCTTCCGGTCCTCTCACCGCTCATCGGCCTCAACAAGGAGGAGACGGTCGTTCTGGCGCGCCAGATCGGCACCTTCGACTCCTCCGCCGTGCCTTATCCTGACTGCTGCTCCTTCATGATCGCCCCGCACCCGGAGACCCGGGCCGAGTTGGAGGAGATCGAGCGCTACGAGGCGGCCATCGACGACGCCGAGGCGATGGTCGCCGAAGCGGTCGCCCAGGCCGAGGTGCGCAAGTTCGTTGCCTCGGGAAAGAGCGCTGGGGGGTGATCTTCTTCCCTGTTGACGTGTTTAGGGGGATCGGATAGCTTTTCGCTATAAACCTTTGGCCGCAGATCCACGCAGATAGACGCAGATAAAACCGGATTCAGATTCTGCTGTGTGATTTTCAATCTGCGGGAATCTGCGTTCATCTGCGGCTTCAATCGTCTTTCCAGAAAGTAGAACAGACGTGACCACAACCCGTGACCAACTCCACGAGCAGATCGAAGAAGTCGAATGGCACTGGCTGAAGCCGCACCTGGATCGCGACGCCCTGATCATCGTTCGACAAACGATCGATCTGGCCGAAGCGGCGGCCCGCATCGCGGCTGACGATTCGGCCATCGTCTCGGCCTGGATCGCCGCCGGGCATCTGGGCAAGCCGAGCGCCGAGGAGATCGATTCCTTCAACGCCGATTCGACGCGATGCTTCCGCATGCTCATCATTCAGCCCTGGGTTCTCATCCAGGAGGTTACCGAACGCCACTGACAAGGAGAGAGCCATGTCCGAGAAAACCCTTGCCTGCGCCAAGTGCAGTGCCGTCTGGCAGAAATCGGGGACGACCAACTGCTGGAGCGATCCGGCGACTCGCCCGCCGCGCCCTGCCTCCTGTCCCTCGGAGCGCGAGGCCGAATTGATCGAAGACTCTTTCGAGAAATACAAGGGGGAAGATCCCGACGCCAGACTCGCTCGCGTAGCCGCGGTCGTCGAGGGGCTCTGTTATCAGCCAATCCCGGGTTCCGACGCCGTCAACGCCCGCTGGACGCGGGTCGAGGACACCATCGCCCTTGCCAAACTCATGGGATGGAAGAAGATCGGCCTCGGCACCTGCATCGGTCTTCTCGACGAATCGAACCGCCTCACGGAGATCCTGCACGCCCAGGGGTTCGACGTGCAGTCCGCCTGCTGCAAGGCGGGGAGCTACGACAAGGCGGAACTCGGCATCGGCGAGGAGCACAAGGTGCGCCCCGGCACCTTCGAACCGGCCTGCAACCCCATCGCTCAGGCAAGGCTCCTCAATAAGGCGAAAACCGACATGAACATCATCGTCGGCCTCTGCGTCGGGCACGACATGCTCTTTTCCAAGCACTCCGAGGCGCCGGTGACGACCCTGGTGGTGAAGGACCGCGTCACGGGGCACAATCCGGCGGCGGTCCTCTATGGGCAGAACTTCTACTACAAGCGCCTGCAGAAGCAGCCGGTCGTGGTGCCCGAGGAACTGATCGAAAAGAAGTAGGAACTTTCAAACGAGAGTTTTCCATCGAGAGCCCGCGCAGAAAGCGGGCTCTCGTCGTTTTGGAGCCGCCGATTGACAAATCTGGGAGCAGGTATAGACATTTAATTAGCAGGACAGTTTCCCAATCGATCCTGAAAGGAGGAAACGATGAAACGCCTGATCTACACGATGCTCTTCCTGTTTGTCCTCGTCCCTGCGGGGGCATTTTCGATGACTCACGCTGCAGGGAAAGGCGGCGACGTCAAGCTCGCGGAAAAGGAGGGGATCGGAAAATATCTGACCGACGCCGAGGGTAAGACTCTCTACTGGTTCACGAGAGACTCCCCGGGAACAAGCGCCTGCGCGGGAGCCTGCATTGAAAGGTGGCCCGTTTTCCATCGTGAAGCGATCAAGGCTCCCGAGGGGATTGCCGAAGGCGACTTCGGGACGCTGACCAGGGATGACGGAGCGACGCAGACGACCTTCCGTGGGTACCCCCTCTATTATTGGGTGGGCGACAAGGCGCCGGGGGACACGACCGGGCATGGCGTCAACGACGTGTGGTTCGTGGTCGATCCGGGGAATTTCCCTCCCGGCTGACGGCTGATCGATAAAGAACAGGACGCAGCGCTTCCGGGGAGTGGGGCGCTGCGCCCTGATTTTTTTCTTTTATTTTACTTCTATTTTGATATATATAGATTTAAATATTTAAAGAGGAGACTTCGCGCCATGAAAATTTCCCGACGTTCGTTTCTGGCGGGGGTGGCGGCGGCCGGCGCCGCGGCCGCCGTCCCCAAGGGGAGTGCGGCCTGGACGGCTTCTAAAGAGGGGACGCTGGCCACCTTCATCGATCTGACCCTCTGCGACGGCTGCCCCGACCGGGAGACCCCGGCCTGCGTATCGGCCTGCCGCACGAAGAACGCCGAGCGCTTCCCGGAGCCCGACCCAAAGATGCTCAAGGACTACTGGCCCCAGCCCGTTCACGAGGACTGGAGTTCAAAGAGGGATCTGAAAACCCGTCTGACCCCCTACAACTGGACCTTCGTGCAGAAAGTCACCGTGGAGCACCAAGGGAAGACCCGGAGCGTGGCGATCCCGAGGCGCTGTATGCACTGCGATAATCCTCCCTGCGTGAAGCTCTGTCCCTTCGGAACGTTGAAGCAGGATAAAAGCGGGGCGACCTGGATCGACCCCGCTGCCTGCTTCGGCGGCGCCAAGTGCCGGACCGTCTGCCCCTGGAACGTGCCGCAGCGTCAGGCCGGGGTGGGGATCTACACCTACCTCGACCCGTTGCCGGTTGGGGGCGGCGTCATGTACAAGTGCGACCTGTGCCGGGACTCCCTGGCCGAGGGAAAGGACCCCGCCTGCATGATCGCCTGCCCGAAAAAGGCGATGGGGATCGGCCCGCGAAAGGAAATCTTCGCCATGGCGAATAAACGTGCGGAAGAGATCGGCGGACATCTTTACGGCCTTCACGAGCACGGAGGGACATCAACTGTCTATATTTCGGCAGTCCCCTTCGAGCTTCTCGACAAGGCGATCGTCGATTCGAGCGACGGCCCCTCCCGGGCGATGCGCCTGCACCCTCCGGAGAACATGGTGGAAAAACACAGCAACCTGGCCAAGGCGGCGCTGGTCGCGCCGATTGCCGGCATCGTAGGCGCCTTCGCCGCCACCGTGGCGAGAAAGGAGAAGGGCGATGAGTGACAAGGTCCTGCGCCACCCCCTTTCGGTGCGCCTCACCCACTGGACGGTGGCCCTGAGCGGTCTCGTCCTGATCTTCTCCGGATTCGGCAACATGCCGATGTACCAGCGCTACAACGTCGTGAAGATTCCCGGGCTCTCCTGGTCGGGGAATTACGAGCTGCAGCTCGTCATCCACTACGTGGCGGCTATCGTTTTCAGCGTCGCAGTCCTCTTCCACATCGTCTACCATCTGCGGCGTCGCGAGTTCGCCGCGTGGCCCAGGCGGGGCGACCTGGCCGAGAGCTGGCATATCGTCAAGGCGATGATCCGCGGCAAGGAAGAGCCCCCGCACGGCAAGTTCCTGGCCGAGCAGCGCCTGGCCTATCTGGCCTTCGTCGGCGCATCTGCCGTGCTTCTCGTCACGGGGCTCATCAAGGTCTACAAGAACACCGGCGTGGTGATCCTCGACCCGACATTCCTGATGGTCGTGACCCTCATCCACACCGGGGCGACGATGATCTTCCTCTTTCTCGTCATCGCCCACCTCGGGGCCTTCATCATCAAGGCCAACTGGCCCCTCATTCCGTCGATGTTCACCGGAAAGGTGAAGAGGGCGTACGCCGAGAAGCGGCATCCGCTCTGGAAGGTCGATCGGCAGTGACACGAAAGGGGCGCAGCAGAAGCTGCGCCCCTTCGATTT
>JARFUG010000051.1:16862-23306 GCA_029289095.1 Desulfuromonadales bacterium | reverse complement strand
GCTCCTGGCTCCTGGCTCCTGGCTCCTGGCTCCTGGCTCCTGGCTCCTGGCTCCGCATCATACACGCAAAAGGCGCCCTGACGGCAAGCGGGAAATGCTTTGTTTGCCGCGTCGTTGCGACCCGGCGGGTAAAAAGTACCCGCCGCTTAGGGCCTTGGAAAGATGTCCGCGCAGAGGGTCCCCCAAGGTGCAACACCTCGAAAATAAAGCCATTACGCAACGAGGCTTTGCACCGTCTACGCTTTGGCACACCCGTTGCCAATGCACTGTCTACGAATCCGTGAGTTTCGTGCGGACAGGGCATAAAGGACAGATTTTCTTCTCCTCACCCCTTATTCCTCACTCCTCACGGAACCACCTGCCATGCCCCGCACGTTCGGGGCGATCCAACCACAAGGAGAGAGAAATGGGAGTTTCGAGACGTCAGTTTCTCAAAGGAAGCGGACTTGCGGCGGGCGCCGTGGCGCTGGGCGCAAAGCCGGCCCTTGCCGGCCCGGACTCGCCGGAGCTTCGCACCAAGGGGCTTCAGACAACGACGACGGTCTGCCCCTATTGCTCGGTGGGGTGCGGCATGATCGTACACACCCGGGGGGGGAAGATCGTCAACATCGAGGGGGATCCTGAGCACCCGATCAATCGGGGCTCCCTCTGCTCAAAGGGGAGCGCCCTGTACCAGGTGGCCAACAACGAGCGTCGCCTGACCAAGGTGCAGTACCGCGCCCCCGGAAGCGACCACTGGCAGGAGGTCTCGTGGAATTGGGCCATGGACCGCATCGCAACACTCATGAAAGAGTCGCGCGACCGCCACTTCGTCACCGAGGAGACGGTCGGGGGGCGCTCGTACGCCGTCAACCGCAACGACGGGATGGCCTTTCTCGGCGGAGCCGCCCTCGACAGCGAGGAGTGCTACCTGTGGAGCAAATTCGCCCGCGCCATGGGGGTCGGGTATCTCGAACATCAGGCCCGAATATGACACTCCGCAACGGTCGCCGGTCTGGCGGCCTCCCTCGGTCGTGGAGCCATGACCAATCACTGGAACGACATCCAGCATGCCGACGTCATCCTGGCCATCGGGTCCAACCCCGCTGAAAACCATCCCATCTCCTTCAAATACGTCGAGAAGGCGATCGATCGCGGCGCCAAGCTCATCAGCGTCGATCCGCGTTACACCCGCACCTCCTCAAAGGCGCAGATCTACGCCCAGCTTCGCCCCGGCACCGACATCGCCTTCATGGGGGGGCTGATCAACTATGTCCTGCAGAACGATCTCATGCACAAGGAGTACGTTCTGCACTACACCAACGCCGCCTTTATCGTCGACGACGGGTTCGACTACGAAGAAGGGATCTTTTCCGGCTACTCCGCAGAAAACTACAGCTACGACAGAAGCACCTGGAAATACAAGACCGACAAGGACGGCCGGCCCCTCAGAGATGATACGCTGCAGGACCCGCGCAGCGTCTTCCAGCTCATGAAGGCTCATTTTACCCCCTACACCCCGGAAATGGTCTGCGAGATCACCGGCACCGCCATCCAGGACTACATGGCGGTGGCGCGCACCTTCTGCGCCACGGGGCGCCCCGACAAGGCGGCCACCATCATGTACGCCATGGGGACGACACAGCACACCTACGGCACCCAGAACGTGCGCTCCTATGCCATGCTGCAGCTTCTGCTGGGCAACGTCGGCATCGCCGGCGGGGGAATCAACGCGCTGCGCGGCGAGTGCAACGTGCAGGGGTCGACGGACTACGCCCTGCTCTTCCACATTCTTCCCGGCTACCTGAAGTCACCGGAGTATTTCGACCTCGATCTGGCCACGTATCTGAAAAACGTCACGCCGACGACGACCGATCCCCAGAGCGCCAACTGGTGGAGCAACACCCCCAAGTACGTCGTCAGCCTCCTCAAGGCCTTCTGGGGGGATCACGCGACGGCCGCCAACGACTTCGGTTTTAACTATCTGCCCAAGCGCAGCGGCAATTACTCGTACATCATGCTCATGGAGAGGCTGCAGGAAGGGAAGTTCGACGGGCTGTTCTGCATGGGGACCAACCCCATCGTCGGAGGACCGGACGCCTCGGGGATCGGGCGGGGGCTCGACACCCTCAAGTGGATGGTCTCTGCAGATCTGTGGGAGACCGACACCAGCGTTTTCTGGAAGCGCCCCGGCGTCGATCCGAAGCAGATCCGGACGGAGGTCTTCAACCTGCCGGCCGCCAGTTCGGTCGAGAAGCAGGGGAGCATCGCCAACTCCGGACGCTGGGCCCAGTGGCGCTACAAGGCGGTCGATCCGCCGGGAGACGCCGAGAGCGACGCCTTCATCATCGATCAGCTCTATCGCCGACTCAAGGCGCTCTACGAAAAGGGAGGGGTCTTCCCCGATCCGATCGTGAATCTCTCCTGGAATTACGGCAACGGCCATGAGCCGGATATCGAGATGGTCGCCCGGGAGACCAACGGCTTCTTCACCCGCGACGTGGAGATCGCAGGCAAGCGCTACAGAAAGGGGGAGCAGGTCCCCGCCTTCGCCGCCCTGCAGGACGACGGCTCGACCGCCTCGGGGAACTGGCTCTACTGCGGCTCGTTCACCGAGGAAGGGAATATGATGAAGCGGCGGGGGCTCGAAGATCCCACCGGGCTGGAGCTCTATCCCAACTGGACGTGGTGCTGGCCCGTCAACCGTCGGATCATCTACAACCGCGCCTCCGTCGACCCGAACGGACGGCCGTGGAACCCCAGAAAGGCGCTCCTCGCCTGGAACGAGGTGACGGGGAAATGGGAGGGGGACGTCCCCGACGGCCCGTGGCCTCCGATGAACAGGCCGGGGGGACGAAAGCCCTTCATCATGCTCCCCGAAGGGCTCGGGCGTCTCTTCTCGGCGGCGCTGGCCGACGGTCCCTTCCCGGTCCACTATGAGCCGATGGAGAGTCCCGCCGACAACCTGATGTGCAAACAGCAGACGAATCCGGCGGTGCGCCCACCGGCCAAGCTCAGCAACCGGGAGCATTTCCCCTATATCGGTACGACCTACCGGGTCTCCGAGCACTGGCAGGCGGGCGCCATGACGCGCAACCTGCCGTGGCTGGTGGAACTCGTCCCCGACATGTTCGTCGAGATCAGCGATCAACTGGCGAACTGGAAAGGGATCAAAAACGGCGACATGGTCACCATCTCCTCCGAACGCGGGGCCATCGAGGCGCGAGCTCTTGTGACGACCCGCATCAAGCCCCTTCGCATCGGCGGCCGGATGATGGAACAGGTAGGACTCCCCTGGCACTTCGGCTTCGCCGGACTCGCCACCGGGGACATCGCCAACGTCCTGACGGCGGCTGTGGGGTGCGCCAACACCACCATCCCCGAATACAAGGCGTTTCTCTGCAACATCGAGAAAGGGGGTAAGGGATGAGCACCCGCATCGACACTTCAAAGGCCAAGGCATTTCTCATCGATATGACCAAGTGCACCGGCTGCCGCGGCTGCCAGGTGGCCTGCAAACAGTGGAACCAGCTCAAGGCTGAAGAGACGGAGTTCTTCACGGGAGAGGGGTACCAGAACCCCCCCGCCATGAGTGAATTCACCTTTACCCGCATCAAGTTCCGCGACTACCAGAAGAACGGGCAGAACGAGTTCGCCTTCTACAAAGAGATGTGCATGCACTGCAACGACGCGGCCTGCGTTTCGGTCTGCCCCGTTGCCGCCTTCGTCAAGACCCCCGAGGGTCCGGTCATCTACAAGACCAAGACGTGCATCGGATGTCGCTTCTGCATGATCGCCTGCCCCTTCGGTGTTCCCAAGTACGAGTGGAGCAAGGCTTTTCCCCTGGTGCGCAAGTGCACCGGCTGCTACAGCCGGGTGAAGGATGGGCTCGACCCGGCCTGCGCCACCACCTGCCCGACGGCAATCACCTACGGTCCGCGCGAGGAGATGATCAAGGAAGCCGAACGGCGCCTGGCCACCTACCCCGACCGCTACCTTCAGAAGGTCTACGGGAAGGACGAAGCGGGGGGAACGTGCGTCATCTACCTGACCGCCCTCCCCTTCGACGAACTCGGCTTCAAGCCGGTGACGATGCGGGCGCTCCCCTCCTACACCTGGGCCGCCTTGCGCTACGTACCCGGGATCTTCCTCGGCGTCGGCGGCGCCCTCTCGGCCATCTCCTGGTTCCAGCACCGCAAGGAGAAGGTGAAAGAGGAGGAGCATCAAGGGGAAGGGGACGAGTAGGTCAAAGCAAATGGAACGCGGATCTTCGCGGAAAGGCTCTGATCAAGATCTGATCTTAAGCTTTGCAAAACAATCTGTTCAGCACAAGGTCTCGCGCCTCAACCCGAGGACCGCATTTTTTCTTAGATTTCTCTGCGGCCTCTGCGCCTCGAACGACTGAAAGGAGTGGGCGAGAGATTGATTTTAAAACCACCTCTCGCCCGTTCGCTCCGCTCACTCGAGTCGCAGAGAACGAGAGAGATCAAAGGCTTAAGCAAATCAGATTCTTATCTGCGCGCATCAAGATTTGATCCGCGTTCCATTTAAAGAATTGAACTCCTAAAAAAGGATTCTTCTCATGACGGCAGCAAGAATCATCATCGACGAAATCCGCGGTTTTCACCGCTTCATCAAGTTTCTCATCTTCCTGGTGGTCCTGGCGGTGCTGGGATCGACGATCCGCTTCATCTTCGGCCTTGGGGCGACCACAAATCTCAACGATACCTATCCCTGGGGGCTGTGGATCTCCTTCGACGTCGTCACGGCCGTTCCCCTGGCGGCCGGCGCCTTCACCATCGGCGTCGTCGCCCATGTCTTTCGCATCGAGAAACTCGAGCCGCTGGTGCGTCCGGCCATCGTGACCGGTTTTCTCGGCTACTCCCTGGTGTGCGTCGGGCTGCTCCTCGATCTCGGCCAGCCTCACCGCGGGATCTACGTCCTGTTCCCCTGGAACTGGAACATCCACTCGCCGATGTTCGAAGTCTCCATGTGCGTGATGGCCTACACCACCGTCCTCTTCCTGGAGTTTCTCCATCCGGTCTCGGAGCGCTTCGGCTGGCACATCCCCCTGAGGCTGCTGCGAAACCTGCAGATCCCCTTCGCCATCCTGGCGGCGATGATCTCGACCCTGCACCAGTCGACGCTGGGAACGTTTTTCCTCATCGCCGTCGACAAGCTCCATGCCCTCTGGTACAGCCCCCTGCTGCCGCTGCAGTTCTGGCTCTCGGCGATCTTCACGGGGCTTTGCATCGTCATGCTGGAGGCAAGCCTTGTCCACCGCTACATGGGGCAGCCGGACGAGTCGAAGCTCCTGGCGACGCTGACCAGGATCGTCCCCTGGGTCATGGGGGCCTACATCGTCGTCAAGGTGATCCCTCTGCTCGCGATGCCGCAGGGGCCCCTCTTCGACCGGCCGATCCTCACGACCCTCTTCGTCGTCGAGATCACCGTCGGGCTCTTTCTCCCCTTCTGGATGTTTTTGCAGAGCCGCATCCGCACCGACAAGTCGATGCAACTGCGGGCGGCGAGCCTGGCCATCTTCGGCCTGGTGCTCAACCGTTTCAACGTCTCGATGTTCGGTATGATCCAGCCGGGCCAGCAGATCTATGTCCCCAACATCCTGGAATCGGTGGTGACGATCGGCATCATCGCCGCGCACATCCTCTTCTTCGTCCTCATCGCCCGGTACTTCCCGATCTTCGAGCACCATCCCGAAGCGGTGGACAGAAGTATCCCGGATAAGTTCCACCGCATCGAAACGCATGGAAAGGATACGAAAAGGGGCGCCGTGCAGGGGGATGCGGCAATTCCGGGGGTGCAGGGTTCTTGATGACGTTTTCTCCCCTCCTATTTTAGGAGGGGTCGGGGGTGGTAAGGTCTTCTCAATCTCTACCACCCCCCAGCCCCCTCCTGATCCAGGAGGGGGAGCATCCCTTAGCCACATTCCATTTCTGAAGTTCTGGATTGCAAGGTCGGTAGTCAGAGTCGGAAACACTGAAGAAGCGAAAGGAGGCACATCATGCAAAAAACATTTCTCACCTGCTTCATCGTCGCTCTGGTCGCGTACGGAACCTTTTTCTTCGGCGCCCTGGCGATCGGCCCCTGAAATTGCGGAACCGGTTTCTCCCCTCCTATTTTAGGAGGGGCGGAGGGTGGTAAGGTCTGCTCTATCTCTACCACCCCTCCTGATCCAGGAGGGGGAGCAAACGAAAGGCCTCCAATTTCGGAGGCTTTTTGTTTGTTTTCCAGATTTTATGGTATTCGATGCATTCCATATCATGCATTTTACGCTTCCCTTTCCCGGGGTTCCCCTCGAGGAAGAATCACATAAGCAAACTTGCATGGTGGGCGGCGCCCACCCTACGGTTCTGCGAAGAAGCGCAGTTGCGATGACCCGCCCGGGCGCAGCCCAAAAAAATTGGGCGCAGTATGCTGCGCCCCTACATCAACTCCTAACTCCCG
>JARFUG010000051.1:0-16762 GCA_029289095.1 Desulfuromonadales bacterium | reverse complement strand
CTCCTAACTCCCGACTCCTGCTTTCATCCTCACCCGAAAGAGCGCCCCCTGCCCCGGTTCGCTTTCGAGCTCGAGACTCCCCCCCATCCCCTCCACGAGGCTGCTGCAGGTGGCGAGGCCGAGCCCCGTTCCGGTGCTTTTGGTCGTGAAGAAGGGGTGAAAGATCGCTTCGCGAAGCTCCGGGGCGATTCCTGGGCCAGTGTCCTGCACCTCGACGGCGATCTCCCCCGCCTCGGGGTGGGTCCGGAGGGTGAGGCGCCCCTGGCCATCCATCGCCTGAAGAGCGTTGAGAATGAAATTGGTGAAGATCTGCCGCAGTTTTTCCCGGTCGGCGTACAGGACAGGGAGATCGGGGGCGAAATCGGTATGGACTTCCACCTTCCCGAGAGGTTCCTGGTAGGGGATCTGGACAAGGACCTCCTCGAGAAGTTCGTTGAGGTGCACCGGCTCCGGCGAGGAGGCCATGGCCTGATCGCGGGCGAGGTCGAGAAGTCCTCGGGTGATACGGGCGATGCGGTCAGTGTGCTTCAGGATCTCGCCCACCTCCTCCCTTCCGAAGGCGTCCTGCGGCAGGCGTCGCAGGAGAAATTCGACATTTCCGCGGATGATGGCGGCGGGGTTGTTAATCTCGTGGGCGACGCCCGCGGCAAGTGAACCGATGGCCGCCAGCTTCTCCTGCCGAAGGAGCTCCTCCCGCGCGCGGATGAGCTCGCCGCTCTTGGCTTCGAGTTCGGCTGTGCGCTCGAGCACTTTATGCTCCAGCGATCGGTTGAGCTCGTCCTTCTGCCGCTGCAGCTCCCCCAGCGCCACGACCTGCCGCCCCACCCGCTGCGAGATGACGGCGCCGAGCCCGACGAATCCCCCAAGAAAGAGGATGCCGATGAGGATGAGATCATTGAGTCCGCGACTCAGGCTCTCTTCGGCCTGCACGGTCAGGGTGCGCCCCCGTTCGACGGCTCTTGCTGCCAGAACGAGATGGGCGGCCTCGATACGCCCATAGAGTTCGCGGGTCGCCGCCTCGATCGGGGCGCGCTCACGCTGCAGGGTCAAAGCGTCGGCGGCCAGGCGGAAAAGCCCCCCCTCGCCGACGCGGATCGTCTGGTATTCGCGCACGACGGCATGCCCTTGTCCGAAAAGGACATCGCTCAATTTCGAGATCATCGTCGAGCTGAACTCGCCGGAGCCCTGATCAGCTTCGAGGGAGGCGATCTGATGCTCGAGGCGTTCGAGAAGGGGTTTGAGCTGGTTGTCCTTCAGGTCGGCGAGATGATCGAGATGGTCCTCACCGGCCAGGGACTCGACGAGACGCGACAGGTCGAAAAGGTCGGTACGGATCTCTCGGAGCGCCCGTGCCCGGTGGTGCACCTGCTTTTCCAGAATGGCGCCGGCGAGGAAATCGGACTCTTCCTGGGGGGTCTGCCTCCAATGGAAAAGAAGGATCGCCTCGTCGAGGCGCTGCTGCCCCTCGATGGTTTCTGCCGCCGCCCTCAGCGTTTCGAGCATGGAACGGGCATGTCCGAGGGTGCGCTTCTCGGAAAGGTCTTCTGCGACGGGTCGGTAGCGCTCGGACCATTCCCGCGCTTTGTGCCGTACCTCTCGCATCCCCTCGACGGCCTCCTCGAGCTCGGCGAAGAGATCGCCGGGGAGCGGTTTAGGGTAATGGGTCCTCAGTTCCGAAACGACCAGGGCGAGCTCTCCCGCCGATTTGCCGGGATTGACGCTCCTTCCTTCCAGAAGAAGCTGAATTTCCTCGCGGGATTCCTGGGCGAGCTGTTGAAGACGTGCCGATCTCTGGGACAGGATCTTTTCGCGCTCCAGTAGCTGAACCTGCTCCCGGTTCAGGTCGACGAGGGTCGATCCGACCAGCGAAGCGGTGATGACCCCCGACAGGAGCCCGATGGCGACGAGACTCCAGACGAGGAGCGTGACCGAAAGACCGTGGCTGATCGGCTTCATGGAGATCTCTGCGGAAGAAGATTGCCGATCTCCTCCCAGGCAAAGGGGATGAGTTCTCCCCCCTGCAGACGGGTGGGCCACACGACGTGGCTGGCCTGATGGTGGTCGGGTCCGAGACGAAGGGGGTGACCGAGCCCGAGATCGAAATCACCGAGCCCCTCGAGCGCATCGATGAGAGACTCGCGCCCCGGTTCCCCTTCGATCCTCTCCAGCGCTGAAACGAGGATGCGGGCGGCGATGTATCCTTCGAGTCCGACGAAATTCGACCGAGAGCCCGGAGCGAGCGCCTGAAGATCGGCCCGGTAGTCTCGCACGATCGGAAGAGACGTGTCCCTGTGATGGGGAACGGTCTGGGTGACGACGACCTTCTGAACGGAAGGATCGAGGGCGCTCGCCAGAAAATCCCCCCCCACGAAAGACACACTCAGAAAAAGCGAGTCGAGCCCCGCTTCATGGGCGAGTCGGATGAACTTGGCGCAAGGAGCGTAGGCGCCGACCATGACGATGGCCCTCGGGGGGGGATCGGACAGGAGAATGTCGGCAAGGGCGTTTTCGACGGCCAGCGTATTTCGGGGATAACGCACATGCAGGATGCGGCCGTCGTCCTCCAACCCATGTTGCCGTAAAGCGGCGACCCCGCCGATGTAGCCGGCATCTCCGTATCCGTCTCGCTGCGTGAAAAAGGCGATTTCGGAAGGGTCAAGTCCACCGTGTTCGAGGAGGGCGTCGACCATCGCCGAAATCTCTTCGGCATAGCTGGCGCGATAGTTTATGACGTAGCGATCGGGGGGATTGCGGCGCAGGACTCCCGCCCCGGTGAAAGGGGCGAAAAAGAGGGTGCGCGCTTCGCGTGTCAGCGGCAAGGCGGCGATGGCTGTAGGGGTGCCGACGTTGCCGACGACAGCAAGGACGTTCTCCTCTTCGATCAGCCGGCGCACGTTGGGGGCGGTGCGGGCGGGCTCGTATCCGTCGTCTAGGACGATCAGGCGCAGAGTGCGCCCCCGCACCCCGCCATTCCGGTTGGCCCGCTCAAGTCCGAGCAGGACGCCGTCGCGCATCCCCTGCCCCAGCTCCCCTGTCGGCCCCGAAAGGGCGGTGGACATGCCAAGGACGATCTCGTCGGAGGCAAGGGGTGTGGGCGGGGTGAGAAGGACCCACAGGACGCATAGGACAAATGGGATGAATGATTTGAAGGACATCCAGGCAACCATGTAGGGGGCGCAATTCATTGCGCCCTTGATCCGTTGTGCGAATTGTCGGGCGAGGGCGCGATGAATCGCGCCCCTACGAATCGGGATTCAGTTCATACTCGACGATTTTTCTGTCGAGGGTGCGCCGGGTGATGTCGAGGATGCGTGAGGCCTGACTCTTGTTCCAGCCGGTCAGGCGCAGGGTTCGGGCGATCTGGAGGCGTTCCGCATCCCTCAGCGTCACCGGTTCGTCGTTTGATTCGTGAAGCTCTTCCCTGGCAGCGCTTTCGACAATCTTCGTTGGAAGATCGTCCAGGCCCAGGAAGTCTCCTTTGGCCAGGATGGCGCCGCGCGCCATGACGTTGTGCAACTCACGCACGTTGCCGGGCCAGACGTAACCGCGCAGCGACGACAGAGCGGCAGGAGAGATCCCCTTGAGACGGCGGCCGGTGCGGGCGGCGGCCAGCGAGAGGAAATGCTCCGCCAGTGGCTCGATATCTTCGGGGCGTTCGCGCAGCGCCGGGGTATGAAGAGAAAAAACGTTCAACCGGTAATAGAGATCTTCGCGAAAGGCCCCCCGGCTCACCTCTTCTTCCAGGTTCCGGTTGGTGGCGGCGATGAAACGCACGTCGACGCGCTTGGGGCGCGTAGCGCCGACGGGAATGAATTCCCCCTCCTGCAACACGCGCAGCAGCTTGACCTGCAGTGCGGGGCTCAGGTCGCCGACTTCGTCGAGAAAGAGGGTGCCGCCGTGGGCTTCCTCCAGAAACCCTTTCTGTGCCTGGGCGGCGCCGGTAAAGGCGCCTCGAACATGTCCGAAAAGCTGGCTCTCAAGGAGCGTCTCAGTCAATGCACCGCAGTTGATGGCGAGAAATCGCTGAGCTGCGCGTGAGCTGGCATGGTGAATGGCGCCGGCGATGAGTTCCTTGCCGGTGCCGCTCTCCCCCAGGATCAAAACGCTGACGTCGCTGGAGGCGACGCGCAGAGCCATCTCGTAGACCTCGCGGAACCGGGCGCTGCGGAAAATGATCGCCCCTGGGACGCCGCGGCTGTGAAGCTCACGCTTGAGAGCGTTGTTCTCCGCCAGCAACCCCCCCCGCTCAAAGCTGTTGCGAAGCGCCGTGGTGAGACGGTCTTCGGTGAAGGGCTTGGTGAGATAGTCGAAGGCTCCGAGGCGAATCGCTTCCACGGCCGAATCGATTGTGCCGTGGCCGGTCATCATGATGACCGCCAGATCGGGGCGAATCACCTGGACTTTCTGCAGAACATCCAGACCGTCCATCTCCGGCATCTTGATGTCAAGAAGGAGAACTCCGCCTTCGCCGTCGCAGCGTTCGAGCGCCGAGAGCAGAGCCAATGGAGAGGTGAAGGTCTCGACGTCGCATTCCAGATCTTCGAGCACCTTTCGCAGGTAGCGGACCATTCCCTCTTCGTCATCACAGATATAGATCTTTGTTTCCATTTCGTGTTTTTGCCTCCCGACGCTCCCAAGCGGTATGCAGCCGCAGGATTAAAACCTCTATTGCGATTTTGGATCGAATGTATACAACGTATACAGACACAGACAAAAATATACAACCCCTTTTCCAGCGAGCGCCCCCTCCCCTTTCACAAGACCCCGAAATCACGGCAGAGCTTCGAAATTTAAAACAGTGGTATGCAAATTGCTCAAGGGGAGATCTACCCGGGCGTCCGGCCCCGGTGATGTATTTTCAATCGCTCGGAAAGGAGAAGAGAATGAATCTGAGTAGACGCGGCTTTCTGAAGATCTCGGGAAGCGCGGTCGGGGCTTCCGTCCTCGGCGTGGGATTGAACTCCGCCCAGGCCTACGCGCAGCCCCTGGCCATCGAGTACGCCAAGGAGACGACGACGATCTGTCCGTACTGTTCGGTCGGATGCGGTATCATCGTCCACACCCGCGGCGGTGAGGTGATCAACACCGAAGGGGATCCGAACCACCCCATCAACCGCGGCACCCTCTGTCCCAAGGGATCGTCCCTCTATCAGCTTCGCCACAATGAGGCCCGCGTGACCCAGCCGCTGTACCGAGGCAAGGGAGAGCGCGAGTGGAAGCCGGTTTCATGGGACTGGGCCCTCGGGCGCATCGCCGAGAAGGTGAAGAAGAGCCGCGACGGCTCCTTCATCACCACCAACGCCCGCGGTCAGGTGGTGAACCGCACCGACGCCATCGCCTCGTGCGGCAGCGCCGCCATGGACAACGAGGAGTGCTACCTCTACCAGAAGTTCCTCCGCTCCCTGGGGCTTGTCTACATAGAGCACCAGGCGCGAATATGACACTCCGCCACGGTTGCCAGTCTGGCAGCCACCTTCGGTCGCGGCGCAATGACCAACCACTGGAACGATATCGCCAACGCGGATGTCATCCTGATGATGGGCGCCAACCCCGCCGAGAACCACCCCGTCTCCTTCAAATTCGTCCTTGAGGCCAAAGACCGCGGCGCAACCCTGATCAGCGTCGACCCGCGATTCACCCGCAGCAGCGCCCGCTCGGACATCTACGCGCCTCTGCGCTCCGGAACCGACATCCCTTTCCTCGGCGGGATGATCCGCCACATCCTGGAAAAAGAGCTCTATCACGACGAGTACGTGCGGCTCTACACCAACGCCGCGTTCCTGGTCAACCCAGCCTTCAAGGGACCCGAGGATCTCGACGGCCTCTTCTCCGGTTACAACGAAGAGACGCGAAGCTATGACCGCGCGACGTGGGCATTCCAGCGCAACGCCGACGGCACCCCCAAGACCGACCCGTCGCTGCAGGATCCCAACTGCGTCTTCCAACTGATGAAGAAGCACTTCGATCGATACACCCCGGAGATCGTGTCCGAGATCACCGGCACCCCGGTCGACAAACTGATGGCCGTCTACGAGGCCTACAGCGCCACGGGGGTTGCGGGCAAATCGGCCACCATCATGTACGCCATGGGGTGGACGCAGCACACCGTCGGGACACAGAATATCCGCGCGATGGCGATGATCCAGCTGCTGCTGGGCAACGTCGGAGTGGCCGGCGGCGGCGTCAACGCCCTGCGCGGCGAATCGAACGTGCAGGGGTCGACGGACTACGGCCTGCTCTTCCACATTCTCCCCGGGTACCTGCCCACCCCCAATGTGGCGACGCCGACCCTGGCGGCCTACATCGAGGCGCACACCCCCAAAACGGCGGACCCCCAGAGCGCCAACTGGTGGGGGAACCGCAGCAAGTACATCACCTCGCTGCTGCGCGCCTACTATGGCGGCAACGTCTCGGCCGACGACCAGTTCGGCTACGACTATCTCCCCAAACTCGACGCGGGGCAGAACGGCTCGTGGCTGATGCTCTTCGACCGCATGTTCAACGGCGGCTTCGAAGGGTTCTTCGCCTGGGGACAGAACCCCGCCTGCTCGGGCAGCAACGCCGGCAAGGTGCGAAAAGCGCTGGCCAAGCTCGACTGGATGGTGGCCGTCAACCCCTTCGACAACGAAACCGCCTCATTCTGGAAAGGGCCGGGGATGAATCCGGCCGAGATCCAGACCGAGGTTTTCTTCCTGCCCGCGGCCCTTTCCTTCGAGAAAGAAGGAAGCGTCACCAACTCGAGCCGCATGGCGCAATGGCGCTACGCGGCGGTCAAGCCCCTGGGGAACTCGCGCCGGGATCTCGACATCATCAATGAGCTGCAATTCCGCATCCGCAAGCTCTACGAAGCCGACGGGGGAGCCTTCCCCGAGCCGATCATGAAGCTCGCCTGGGACTACGGCTTCAAGATGCCCGACGGGCGCATCCCCAATATCGACGTGCACGCGGTGGCCAAGGACATCAACGGCTATTTTGTTGAAGACAAGCAGATCGGCGACCGCCTGTACAAAAAGGGGGAACCGGTCCCCGGATTCGCCCTGCTGCAGGACGACGGCTCCACCTCCTCTGGGAACTGGCTGTACTGCAACAGCTACGCTGCTGCCGGGAACATGATGGCCCGTCGCAGCCAGAAGGATCCGAGCGGCATCGGCCTCTATCCCGAGTGGGCCTGGGCGTGGCCGGTCAACCGGCGCATCCTGTACAACCGCGCCTCTGTCGACGCCAACGGCAAGCCGTTCGATCCCAAGCGTCCCGTCATCTGGTGGGACGGCGGATGGAAGGGGGATGTTCCCGACGGCCCCTGGCCCCCGATGAACGCCCCCGGCGGAAGAAAACCCTTCATCATGACCGCCGACGGCGTCGGAGCCCTGTTCTCTGCAGGGCTGAACGAAGGGCCTTTCCCCGAACACTACGAGCCCCTGGAGTGCCCGCTGGAGAAGAATCCGCTGCACGGCACGCGAGTCAATCCCGTTGTTCGCCTCTTCTTCGAAACAGGAGGCGCCCAGGAGGATGCATATTTCTCCTGCGACCAGCGCTACCCGTATGTCGCCACGACATACCGCGTGACCGAACACTGGCAGTCGGGGACGATGACCCGCAACACCCCTTGGCTCCTCGAGTTGCATCCCCATAACTTCGTCGAGCTCAGCACCGAGCTGGCCAAGGAAAAGGGAATCGGCAACGGGGATATGGTGACGGTCTCTTCCGGGCGTGGCAAGGTCGATGCCGTCGCCATCGTCACCCGGCGTTTCCGCCCCTTCAGGATCCAGAACCAGACGATTCACCAGGTCGGCCTGCCGATGCATTACGGCTGGCATACACCGAAAGGCGGCGACAGCTCCAACCTGTTGACCCCCACGGTCGGGGACGGCAACACCATGATCCCTGAAACCAAGGCCTTCATGGTCAATATCGAAAAGAAAAGGGGGTGATGAGCGATGGCACGCAAAGCATTTCTGATTGACACCACCCGCTGCACCGCCTGCCGCGGCTGTCAGGTGGCCTGTAAACAGTGGAACAACATCCCCGCCGAGGGGACGGTGAACCGGGGGAGCTACGAAAACCCCCCGCAACTGACCCCACAGACCTATAACCAGATCCGTTTTATCGAAACGGAGAAAAGTGGCGATCTTCGCTGGCTTTTCATGAATAAACGCTGCCTGCACTGCGGCGACGCCGGCTGCATGAAGGTCTGCCCTTCGGCCGGCGCCCTTTATCGCACCCCGGAGGGACTGGTAGGGTTCGACGCCGCCAAGTGCATCGGGTGCAATTACTGCATCAACGGCTGCCCCTTCGACGTTCCCCGCTACACCGAGGACAAGAAGGTCACCAAGTGTCACGGCTGCATCGACCGCGTGAGCAACGGTCTCGCTCCGGCCTGTGTCAAAACGTGTCCTACCGGATGTCTGCAGTTCGGCGACCGGGACAAGCTCATCTCCGCAGCAAAGGAGAAGGGAAAGAGCGTCTATGCCGAAAAGGACCTCGACGGCCTTGGGGTCCTCTATATCCTGGACGACACCCCGGGGACGTACGAGCTTCCGGCCAAACCGGCCATCCCCGCGTCTATTTTCCTCTGGAAAGACGTGATCAAGCCCTTGGGCATTCTCGGATTCTGGGGAGCCGTCGGCACGGCCCTGCTCCATTACGTGACTGTCGGCCCCAAGAAGGTCGAAGAAGATGATGACAGCTACACCGGCGGGAAAGGAGACGCATGACCATGCCAAAATACATCGTTCGCCACAATGCCGCCGAACGGGTCATGCACTGGACCCTGGTGGTTTCGTTCTTCATCCTGGTGTTGACGGGACTGGGGCTTTACGCCCATGCCTTCTTCGGCTATCTGAACTTCTTCGGAGGCGCCGAGCAGGGGATGCTCTTTCACCGATGGGCATCCATTCTCTTCATCATCTCATCGGTCTTTCTTTTTCTGAGCAATATGAAGGAGACGCTCACCTTCGACGCCGATGACGCAGCCTGGCTGAAAGCGGGAGGGGGATACCTCTCCCGGGAGAAGAAAGAAATCCCCCAGGGGAAGTTCAACGCCGGCCAGAAACTCTTCGCCGTCTTCGCCATCCTCGCCACCGTGGTGATGGCTGTCAGCGGCTTCGTCATCTGGTTCGCCGACTCCTTCGGGCGGGCTCTTGTTCAGTTCTCGCTCATGATCCACGCCCTCTTCTTCATCTTTTTTGTGATGGCTGCCATCGTCCACATCTATCTCGCCAGCATCGGCAATCCGGGAACCTCGGCCGGCATGCTCTGGGGACAGGTGACGAGCGGTTGGGCGAAGAAACACTCGAGCAAGTGGTACAAGGCAATGGGCGGCAAATAACGCTGTGGCGGAAATGACGACCTGCGGCATCGGAGCGTCTGAATTTCCGTCGTGGCCAACCTCCCGGCTCAAAAACATAGAACCACAAAGGGCGGGGGGATCTCTCCCCCCCGCCCGTCTTTTGCAGGACTGATCACATCTGGAGCGGCTTGAAGCTCCCTCGCTCGCTCTCTCTCACGTCACCAAGAGGCCTTGCATGAACTGGAAACGCGTTTCTCTTCTTCTCATCCTCTTGCTTTCTTTTTCCCTGTCGGCAGGCTGGGCGGCACAAGAGCGCCTTTCGGTTCCCATCGGCGATTCTCCGGTTCTCGGGCCGGCCGAAGCGCCGGTCACGATCATCGAATTCATGGATTTTCAATGACCCTTCTGCCAGGCGTCCGGTCCGGCCGTCGCGCAGTTGCTTAAAGAGTACGATGGGAAAATACGGCTCGTCTTCAAGCATTACCCTTACCGCTATCGGGATTTTTCCTATCTCGCCGCCCAGGCCGCAGAAGCCGCCGGAGCGCAAGGCAAGTTTTGGCCCATGCACGATCTGATGATCGAGCGAAAGGCTCTCGACCGCCAATCCCTCCTCGGCTACGCCCGGGATCTTGATCTTGACGTTTCCCGCTTCACGGCGGATCTCGATTCGGGAAAGCACCTCCATCGGGTCGAAAAGGATGTTCAACTCGCTCGCGAACTCGACATCTACCAGACCCCGACCTTTGTCATCAACGGGCGTTTGCTCGTCGGTTTTCGCACCCTTGACAATCTTCGCAAAGTCATTGATGAGGAGTTGGCAGGGAAGTGATCTTGCGCTATCGACATGCACAGCGGTGCAGACCGCACAAGACCGCAATGCGCAGGCGCCGATGCTCAGGGAGCGCTTCCGCCGCTCTGGATTTCTCCTGCTCGCCTCTACGCTTCTGCGTTATGACTCTTCTTTTTGTCATTCTGGTTCTTCTTTCCCAAGGGCGGGCTGAAGCTGCCAGGGCGTCTTTCCCTCCTCCCCTGCCCGAACTCGCCCCTCCCGACGCCGCACAGGCGGAACTGGGACGGCGTCTCTTTTTCGATCGCCGTCTCTCGGGCGACGGGACAATGAGCTGCGCCGTCTGCCATATCCCACAGGAAGCCTACGCCGATGGCCAGGCACTTTCAGTCGGCTATCCAACGAACAAGCACTGGCGTAATACCCCGTCTCTCATCAACACAGGGTATCTGAGCTCTTTTTTCTGGGATGGCCGCAGTGAGTCCCTCGAGGAGCAGGCCCTGGAGCCGATTCATTCCGTTTTCGAAATGAACCTCGACCCCGACTACCTGGTGGCTCGCCTCGAGGTCGATTCGGAATACCTTGCACGTTTCCATGACGTTTTCGGGAGCGCGCCGACGCGCCGCACCATTGCCGCAGCACTGGCCGCTTTCGAACGAACCCTGACCGTGAACGACACCCCCTTTGACCTCTTCCTCGCCGGAGACAAGACGGCCCTCTCACCGCAGGCCCTTCGGGGCGCTGAAATCTTCTTCGGGGAACGCGCCGGTTGCGCCCGCTGCCATTCCGGTCCTCTTCTTTCCGACGGAAAATTCCACAATCTGGGGGTTGGCGAGACGGACGAACTCCTTCGCGATCCGCAGCGCAGGGCAACCCGGAACTACTTTTTGCGTCGCATGGGAGTCGAACCGATGGAGCGCGATCCAGGCCGTTACGCCGTGACAAAAGAGCCGGCGGATCTGGGGGCATTTCGTACTCCCCCTTTGCGGCAGGTAGCTCAAACCGCACCTTATATGCATAATGGAAGTCTGGAAACGCTGGAGGAGGTCATCGCATTTTTCGACGCCGGCGGGGGCGACGATACGAACAGATCGCCGAAGCTTCATCCGCTGCACCTGAGCGACGCCGAGAAGGAGGCACTTGTGGCTTTTTTGCGCAGCCTCTCCGGCGCCGTGCCGATCGCGCGGCCCCCGATGCCTTGAGGAAGGAAAAGACCACCTCCGTCACCGAAGCAGTCATGACACAGAAGTCTTTCAGACAGGAGAAAAGAGTGAACTTTACACAGCAACGACTCCAGCGCTTGCAGACACTTCAGAAACAGCGCCCTCAGTTCAGCGAGATTTTCTCTTTTTACCTTGCTCTTTACACCTTTCTCGATGCACAGACGGATGCGTTTCTCACCATGCATCCGCAGATGGCCAATCGGGAGATGAAGCAAAAAGAGGGGTTTCCCCTGCTGACGAGCGCCGATCTACGGGTGGACAGGCAAAAGACCGATGACTTTCTGCGTCGGCTTGCAGAAATCCTTGAAACAAACGGCCACCAAGGCAAGGAGGAACTTGCTCATCTGCGGGAGGTCATTGATCAGGGGCGCCTCTCTACGGAGACGCTATTTCGGGCCTGTCTCGACCGCGACCGCCGCCCCCTTGAGGAGGGCGCCAATGCGGCCGAAGTTTCACCGGCTCTACTCGAGTACGTTCTCGACACCGCACTCTCCTACGCCCTGCTCCGCGCTCGTGAAGAGGGTCTGGAAGTGTCGACCGAGAACTGGAACCGCGGTTATTGCCCATGTTGCGGCGGTCTCCCCTCCATGGGTGAGATCTTCAATCAGGACGGGATGCGCCGCCTGCATTGCGCCACCTGCTCCACCGCCTGGAACTTCCCCCGGCTGCGCTGTGCCTATTGCGGCAACGCCGATCCCGAGTCTCTGGAATATTTCACCGCCGAAGGGGACGACAATCACCGCGTAGACGTCTGCCGCAAGTGCTCGTGCTACCTGAAAGTCATCGACAACCGCACTGTTGTGGCGGACCTCCCTATGGACATTGAGGACGTCAGCACCCTGCACCTCGACCTGCTGGCGCAGAAGGAAGGTTTCACCCGGGGAAAAAAGGAACAGTCCTAGCAGATCAACCGGGTCAGATTGTCTCAATTTGCAACAGCACGACAACGCCGACCGGCCGCTGCAGCACCTTTTCGCCGGCGGTCGCGCAGGGCACGCATCATGCAAATGAAGGAGTATTTCGATGGCTGAGCGAGCGGAGAAAGACATGGAATCCAGAAGCGGGCATCGCATATTCAGATACGAAAAGGGGGCTCTTCACCCCAGGGAGCGCGGCGTGGTCAGCGAATTCCCCCTGCGGCTGACCGTCAACGGCCGCGAACTGGCTACGCTCGTCGCCTCACCCCATCAACTCAATTTTCTGGTGGCCGGATTTTTTCGTCTTCAGGGATTCATTCAAAATCTCGACGATCTTCTCTCCCTCGGAATCTGCGACGATTTCGGAGCGGCCTTCGTCCGGATCCGCGGCGAGGTTCCCGACCAGCTTCGACCGACCCTCACCTCGGGATGCGGCACCGGGATCGCCTTCGATCTTCCCGACCACGTCACGAAGTCCGGGCCGGCTGAAGAGCGATCCTTCACCCCCGCCGCCGTCTTCGACCTGATGCGGGAGCTTGCCCGAAAGGCCCACAACTACAGCGCGCACGGCGGCATTCACTCCGCCGCCCTCGGAGACGGGCGCGAACTCCTCCTTTATGCCGAGGACCTCGGGCGCCACAACACCCTGGACCGCATCGCAGGCGAAGCCCTCTTCAAGGGGGTTGAAACGACCGGGCGCATGCTCGTCACTTCGGGGCGCATCTCCACCGAGATGGTAGCCAAATCGGCCCGCCTCGGCATCGCTCTCATCGCCTCGCGCACCTCTCCCACGGATCAGGCAATGCGCCTCGCCGAGGAAGCAGGAATCACCCTGGTGGGTTACGTGCGCGCCGACTCTTTCGAGGTCTACACCCACCCGCAGCGCATCAGCGCCGAAACCGCCCTCCCCCGGATTCAAGGAGTCGCCGGCGTCATTCTGGCAGGCGGCGAGAGCCGGCGCATGGGGTGCGACAAGTCCCTTCTTCCCATTGATGGGGCACGCTTCATCGATCACATCTACCGCCGCATGAGCGCCCTTTTCGAGGAGGTGATCATCGTCACCAACTCCCCGGGACTCTACCAGGACATCCCCTGCCGCAAGGTTCCGGACACCTATCTTCGCAAAGGTTCACTTGCAGGGATCCATTCGGGACTTTTCCATGCGCAGTCCGAGCGGATTTTCGTCGTCGCCTGCGACATGCCCCTTCTCTCGGCAGAGCTGATCCGTTATATTTGCGAATGTGGCGACGAAGGTGATGTCGTCATCCCGAAGGCCGAAGACGGTCTGCAGCCTCTGCATGCCCTTTACCACAAGAGCTGTCTGCCAGCGGTGGAAGAGGTTCTAGAGACGGGAAGACGCCGAATCGTCGAGTTCTTCCCAAAGGTGCGGGTCCACCCCATCGACAGCAGAGAGCTTGCACGGCTCGATCCCCAAGGAGTATCATTCCGAAACATCAACACTCCGCAGGAATACTTCGCGCTGCGGGAAGGCCAGAGTCCCGGCCCTGTGGCAGGAGCTCAACGCCCGAGCACTCAACAACGGACAACGGACGCCGCCAAGCGGTTGACGCCGCGAAGCGGCTGACCAATGACGGCCGCGAAGCGGCCTGACGCCGCCGAAGGCGGCTGACAGGGTTATTTCTTGGACTTTCTCCTCTCTTCCTTCGGTACGGCGCTCGCTCTCATCCTCGCCCTCGATACCGAAGTGCTGATCACGGCCTGGACCTCCCTCTGGACGTCCCTGACCGCCATCACTCTGGCTGCACTCATAGCCGGCCCCGTCGGCCTCGCTGTCGGAGCCGGCCGCTTCCCCGGCCGCCGCGCCGTCCTCACCCTGCTAAACACCCTCATGGCGCTGCCGACGGTGATGGTCGGTCTCATTCTCTACGGCTTTCTGAGCCGCCAGGGACCTCTCGGCCCCCTGGGACTCCTCTTCACCCCCTGGGCCCTCATCATGGGGCAGACCGTGCTGGCGCTTCCCATCGTCGCGCATTACGTCGCGACGGCCGTCGCGGGCGCCGATTCTCGCATCGTGCCGACCCTGCAGACCCTCGGCGCCGGGCGTCTCGAGATCGCCCTGCAACTCGTGCGCGAAGTGCGCTTCGGCATCATGGCGGCGGTTGTCGCAGGTTTCGGTCGCATCATCGCCGAAGTCGGAGCGGCCATGATGCTCGGCGGCAACATCCGCAACTCCACCCGCACCCTGACGACGTCCATCGCCCTGGAAACGAGTAAGGGCGATTTCGCCTTCGCCCTCGCCCTCGGAATCATCCTGATGACCATCGCGCTCACGGTCAATCTCTTCCTCCACGCGCTGCAGCACCGAAGACAGGAGCAGAGAAGCGGAGTTCGGGAGATGGGAGTTGGGAGCTAGGAGCCAGGAGCCAGGAGCCAGGAGCCAGGAGCCAGGAGCCAGGAGCCAGGAGCAGACTATCTAAACCATAACCTGAAAGAAAAAAATGACGGCCGCGCAGCGGCCTGACGCCGCGAAGCGGCTGACCCATGACACCGCGAAGCGGTATGACGAATGACAACCATGATTCTTACCGTCAACAACCTCGAACTTCACCAGGGCCACGGATTCTGCCTGAAGGTCGACCACCTGTCCATCGAGGCGGGGCGCATCTATGTCCTTGCCGGTCCAAACGGAGCAGGCAAGTCGACGCTGCTGCAGACGCTTGCGCTGCTGGCGAGGCCCCATCGGGGCGAGATCCGCCTGGCCGGGGAACCCGTTTTCTGGCGGAGTTCGGTCTTGAGACGACTTCGCCACCGGGTGACGCTGCTGCAGCAAAATCCTTATCTGCTCGATTCGACGGTCTACCACAATCTCGCCGTCGGTCTGAAGATCCGCGGCATCCGCGGTTATGAGCAGAAACGCCGCATCGAGCATGCCCTTTTGGCCGTCGGGCTCGACGGATATGCCCCGCGGTGCGCCAGAGAGCTCTCCGGAGGCGAGGCGCGCAGGGTCGCCCTCGCCCGGGCACTGGCCCTGCAGACAGAGATTCTCCTGCTCGACGAGCCGACAGCCAATCTCGATCGCGAGACCATCGAAATTTTCGAGAGACTCATCAGCTCCTTGCCCGCCCAGGGGATAACCGTTATCATGGCGAGTCACGACGCCGGACAGCCCCGGAGACTTGGCGCAGACGTTCTGCATCTGGCCCGGGGGCGCCTCCTCACGGTGCGCCAGGGAGACGCGGCGCGCCGGACTGAGCCGTCCTCTGTGGAGATTCTGAAATGGCCCTGAGTTTTGAAACCGCCAGAGACCGCATTCTCGGCTGCGTCGAGCCGCTCGGCGCAGAACGGGTGAGCCTCATCGAGGCGTGCGGCCGCGTTCTTCTCGAATCGTTCAGCGCCCCCTGGGACCTTCCTCCGGCGGACAACTCGGCGATGGACGGCTTCGCCGTGCGCAGCGCAGACTGCACCCCCGGTGCGTCTCTGCGCGTCAGCGGCTACATCCCTGCCGGAGCGAGCGCTTCACTCCTGGAGCCCGGGTGCGCCGTGCGCATCATGACGGGCGCACCGATCCCCTCCGGGTGCGACGCGGTGATCCCCTTTGAAGATGCCGAGGAGTCCGATGGACGGGTGCTCCCGCGCGGGACGGTTCGCCCCAAGGACCACATCCGCTTCCAGGGGGAGGATGTGCGCGCCGGCGCCCCCGTTATGCCGGAAGGGACCGTCCTTCGCCCCGCCGAAATCAACATGCTCGCCTCGTTCGGCCGCTCTTTCGTCTCCGTCCACCGGCGCCCCCGCGTCGCCATCCTCTCCACCGGCGACGAACTCGTCGAACTCGGCGACCCCCTTCCCTTCGGAAGGATCATCAACAGCAACGCCCTCTCTCTGGCCGCCTCGGTGCGCGAACTCGGCGCAGAACCGATCCTGCTCGGCATCGCCCGCGACGAACCGCAGAGCCTGCGTGACAAGCTTGCCCAGGGACTTGACGCCGACGCTCTCATCACCTCGGCCGGAGTCTCGGCGGGAGACCGTGATTTCGTCCGCGATGTGCTGGCGGATATGGGGGTCAGCCCGGTCTTCTGGAAGGTCGAAATCAAGCCTGGACGCCCCCTGGCCTTTGGAATGCGGGGGAAGACGCCCGTCTTCTCCCTGCCGGGCAACCCCGTCTCCACCATGATCACCTTCGAGGAGTTCGTGCGCCCGGCTCTGCTCAGGATGATGGGACACCGCCGCGTGCTGCGCCCGACTTTCCGCGCCGAACTGTGCGAACCGGTGAAAAAGAAGCCTGGCCGTGTGCAGTTTCTTCGAATGCGGGTGGTCCGCCGGGGCGAGCGCCTCGTTGCCGCCAGTTCGGGCGATCAGAACACGGGGATTGTCCGCACCATGGTTCACGCCAACGCCATCGCCATCCTGCCGGCTGATTGCGCCGGCCTGAAGGCCGGCGACTTCGTCGACGTTCACCTGCTGCCGTGGATGGAGAGTATTGAAGAGTAAGGCCGCTGCGCGGTGTCATTGGTCAGCCGCCTTCGGCGGCGTCAGGCCGCTACGCGGCCGTCATTAGTCCGTCTTCTGTCTTCTGTCTTCTGTCTTC
>JARFUG010000050.1:16081-23558 GCA_029289095.1 Desulfuromonadales bacterium | reverse complement strand
ACGGGAGGATCCACGTCGGGGCGTAGCGCAGCCTGGTAGCGCACCTGCTTCGGGAGCAGGGGGCCGGAGGTTCAAATCCTCTCGCCCCGACCATTTCCTTCAACATTATTGGCAAAAACAAACGCCTCCGATGCCCTGTGTGGTCCGGAGGCGTTTTTGTTGCTACTGCGATAAGGAAGTTTATTCTGGACAGGATGAAGCTTCTTTAGTATTGAAAAGAAGAGCAGAAACTGGGGAGAACAGCATGGGCACAGTGGCTTTTTCGGAAATTCAGCAGTTTGCCGACGCAATAGCTCGAGAGTTTGAACCGGAGCAGGTGATTCTCTTCGGTTCCTACGCCAAGGGCAATGCCGGTCCGGATTCCGATGTGGACCTGCTGGTTGTCATGCCCTCGGAGGTTTCCGGTGCACGGGTTGCGGCCGAAATCATCAATCGATTGAAGCCGACTCTCCCCCTTGAACTGATAGTGCGGTCCTCGCGCCAACTTCGGGAGCGCCTGGCTATGAACGACTTTTTCTTGCGTGAAGTCATGACCACAGGAAAAAAGCTGTATGCAGCCCCTCACCACTGAGTGGATCCAGAAGGCAGAAGGCGATCTGGCCACAGCCCATCGCGAACTCCGCGCCCGAAAAGCCCCCCAATTACGATGCCGCCTGCTTCCACGCCCAGCAGTGCGCCGAAAAGTACCTGAAAGCACTGCTGCATGAAGCGACTATCACTTTCGGCAAAACGCACAATCTGTCGCTGCTCCTCGATCTTCTGCGAGATCGACATCCCCGTCTTGAACTGTTGCGCCCTACTTTGGTGACCCTCAATGCCTATGCTGTCGAGTACCGCTACCCTGGGGAGTCGGCAGATAAGGAAGTGGCCCGACACGCTGTTAAAATGGCCGAGGAGGTAAAGCGGGCGGTGCTCGATGAATTGGGTGGCAGCGCAGCCTGACAGCGCACCTGCTTCGGGAGCAGGGGGCCGGAGGTTTCAAATCCTCTCGCCCCGACCATTTCCTTCCCACCATAACATTGAAACGCCTGCGTCCTTCTTTGGTCAGCAGGCGTTTTTATTTTTGCCGTTGCGAGATATGGCCCCCTTCGGTACGTCTATATCTCTGAATTGTGAGATATGGCCATTTTTTCTCTCTCCTTATCTCCAAAAAAATGATATAAACCTCCCACTAGGATCCATAACTCGTGATTGCAAAATAGAGGAGAGGTGAAATGGCGCGAAGCGGTCTTTTCAAAAAAACGCCGACGGGCTACACGGCTTTTTTCCCCTCCGATCTTCCCCCAAACCCTCAGCTCTCCATGGAAAAAGATCTTCCCTTGCTTCTTTCAGAGGCAGACCGGGCGCTGGGAGCGTTGAACGTCGTTGTGACAGTGCTGCCCAATCCGGATCTGCTCGTGGGAATGTTCATCCAGAAAGAAGCCTTGCTCAGTTCACAGATCGAGGGGACTCAGTCGTCGCTTGTTGATGTCCTGGGGGCCGATGAGGATCACGTGCCGACGGCGGACGTGGGAGAGGTCATCAATTACGTCAAAGCGATGCGGCACGGTCTGAGGAGGCTCAGGGAGGATGATTTTCCCATGTCACTTCGGCTGATCCGTGAAATCCACGGAATCCTGATGCAACAGGTGCGGGGGGGTTGGGTTCACCTAACTCCCGGAGAATTTCGCTCTATGCAGAACTGGATCGGGGGGACAAGTCCCGCAAACGCCAGATTTGTGCCGCCGCCTCCCGAGGAAATGCAGAGGGCATTGGGAGCCTTTGAAATGTATCTGCACGCCGAAGACACCATGCCTCCACTCATCCGCTGCGGCCTGCTCCACTATCAGTTCGAAACGATCCACCCCTTTAACGACGGAAACGGCCGCGTAGGACGCCTGCTGATTACGCTCTATCTCGTCTGGAAAGGGATTCTCGATGAACCGATGCTCTACCTCAGCGCTTATCTGAAGGCGCATCAGCAGGAATATTACGATAGACTCACTCAGGTACGAACGGAGGGCAACTTCGAGGCCTGGACGCGTTTCTTCCTGGAAGGAGTCCGTGAAGTGTCCCGAATGGTGCTGCAGACGACAAAAAGGATACAGGCTCTGGAAAGAGAGGATTCGGATCGGTTGGTGGCTCATGGTGAAGGCTCCCACGGCCTTCGCCTGCTGCGCGGACTGATGCGTCAGCCCGTCGTGATGGCCAATGACGTGGCGCGTATTGTCGGCGTCAGCTACACCAAGGCGAATTCCCTAATCTCCACGTGCGAAGACTTGGGCATTCTGCGTCAGATCAGCAGCGGCAGACGAAATCGCCGGTTCATTTATGATGCTTATGTTGGAATTCTGAGTGAAGGGACGGAATTGAATCCAGTCACACAATAGCGCAGCCTGGTAGTGACCTGCTTCGGGAGCAGGGGGCCGGAGGTTCAAATCCTCTCGCCCCGACCATTTCCTTTCCTTTGATTTCAAAGATTAGCCCCACTTCCTGCTCAGGGAGTGGGGCTTTTCAGTTTCTGACTCCGCCTTCCTCTTCACCTTAGTGCTTGGTAAGTTCTACCGTTTCGCCAAAGAAGTAGATCGCTTGATTTTTCGTTCCGCCTCTTTATTTTAGGAAAAGTCATAAAGATAAAATAAAGTCGATTCTTATTTTAGATCCGAGCGTGTTGCGGGACAGGCAAGTGACGCGAAGTGATGCAGGCACGGTGGAGGCCCGACACGTTTTCTCAGTAAAGAATCAGGCTTTGCCTGAAAGTGCCGAACAGAAGATTGTCTTTGACGTCAAACCTCGGGAGCTCCCCTTCGATAAAAAATTGAGGGTTGGCAACGACCGCCGTGACGACCTGCGCCAGGTCGGCATTCGTTATGACGACACCGGTGGTCTTTCGCCCACGCATCCACGAGGCGGAATAATCTTCATACACCTCGGCTTTGATTCCCCTCTGGTCGCAAGCTTTCACGATCGCTTCAGCTAATTTCATCTCCATCGCTCTACTCTTTCGGACCTACCCTTCCTCCTTCAGGGCGCTCTCTCCTCACTCCGCCTTCCGCTCCAACTCCGATCGTATTTGATACGGCCGGTAGAGATCGCCCATCGATAAGGTAAGGCAAAAAAGAAAGAGCCCCACTTCCTGCGTCAGAGAGTAGGGCTTTTCGGTTCTGGGGGGGGCGACTTCGCGTCGGCAAGGCGCGATTTCGACCCTGTTACTTGTTGCGGCTTTTCTCCTTGCAGCTTTCGCAGATGAATGCGGATTTTTCAGCGGACTCTTCGACCGCTTCGCTGAAGCGGTCCTTGAGGTGCGAGGAGTGTTCATCATGCACCTGCGGGATTTCGTGATGGCCGCAGCTCACACAGATAAACGGAGATTTTTCCTGAAGCTCTTCGACGGCTTTCGAAAAACGATCGGTCATG
Organism: Desulfuromonadales bacterium; assembly: GCA_029289095.1. Taxonomy (GTDB): domain Bacteria; phylum Desulfobacterota; class Desulfuromonadia; order Desulfuromonadales; family JACZKF01; genus JARFUG01. Next base: position 20,162 of record JARFUG010000050.1, on the reverse strand, counting down.
GCCCTGGCTCCTTTGGGTTAATCAAAAGTATACCCTAATTTTACCATGATCGACCGGAATCTCTCAGGGACCGGGGCCTTTTCACTTTTTCGGCTTCCCGGGCGCCCCCCGCCTGCATCTGAGGATCCCAAACAAGATCGGCCCCACTCCCTGGTGAGAAAGCGGGGCCTTGTCGTTGGCTCTTCAGCATTTCATGGAAAATGTCAATGAATGGTGCAGCTCTCGCAAAGGAAGGCGGACTTTTCAGCCATTTCCTCAACCGCTTCGCTGAAACGGTCATGGAGGTGCGAGGAGCCGTCGACATGCAGTTGCGGAAGATCGTGATGCTCGCAGCTCTCGCAGACGAACGGGGACTTTTCCTGAAGTTCTTCGACGGCTTTGGAGAATCGATCTGTCATGGCCCTTGCTCCTTTCTCCATTTCATTATCTTTATGACTAATCTTATCATAATTGCAAAAAAAGACTCAATGAATTGTTGCGATTTCAAGTTTTCTCGACGTTCTCCACTTTTTTACCTGCTCCCGGCCTGTTCGAAGGCCGCCTGGGCGCCCTGATGGTCCCCCCTTCGGCTGCGGGCCTCGCCGATGATGCGCCAGTTCTGCGCACGCAAAGGACGGCTGTCGCCGGCAAGAGCGTTGGACTTGGCGGCAAGATTTTCGGCCTGGGGGTAATTCCCCTGCTCCAGGCGAACGAGGGCGAGTTCCTGCCACAGGACGGGGTTGCGCGGCTCGATGCGCAGGGCGCGCTCGAGAGACGCGCCGGCGGGTTCGTGACGACCGGCCGATTTGTGGGCGTGCGCCTCGCTGAGCAGAGAGACAACGGCGGTGTTGGCCGAGGGCTCCGGCTTCCGGACTTCGGGTGCGGGAGGGACGGCGCAACCGGCAAAAAGGAGCAGGGCGAGCAGGGGGATCAGGTGAAACGGGACTCTCTTCATTCGAAAATCCTCTTGAACCAGTTTCTGATCGATCGCCCTGCGGGGGGGCGCGGGCCGCAGGGGGCGGGTTCTGTGGGAGCCGAGCCCTTGATGAACGGCAACTGGACGGCATCCCGGCACCAGTCGGCGCTGAGGAGTCCCGAGGCCGGATCGATCCAGGCGTACTCGATGTTGTCCGGGGGAACAAGGATCAGCGGCTCGGGGTGGAGGGACGCCATCATTTCTCCCCACACCGTCATGGCGCCGCTGGAGCCGGTCAACCCCGCAGGCTGGTTGTCGTCGCGCCCGACCCAGGCCACCGCGAGGCGGTCGCCGGTGAATCCGGCGAACCAACTGTCGCGGAAATCGTTGGTGGTGCCGGTCTTCGCGGCGACCTCGACGCCCGGGGGGAGATAGGCGCTGAGCCCGCGCCCCGTCCCCTGGCGCACAACGTCCTGCATGGCCACGGTCACCAGGTGCAAAGGGGCCGGATCGACGACCTGCTCGACGTGCAGGGGATAGCGCTGCAACGGCTCTCCATCGGCTGTGAGAACCTCGCGGATTGTCCGCAGCGGCATTCGGAATCCGCCGCCGGCAATGGTCTGGTAGATCTGCGCAACCTCCAGGGGAGAGAGGGCATTGACACCCAGGACGCTCGACGGATGCTCGGGAAGATGCCGCTCGACCCCGAGGAGCCGCACGTTGGCCATGATCCGCGGTATCCCCACGTCCAGGCCGAGCCTTGCCGCCGAGACGTTGTACGAATTCATCAGCGCCACGCGCAGCGGGACCTGTCCGTGAAACGCCTTGTCATAGTTCTGGGGCTCCCAGTCGGCGCTTCCCGCCTGCTTCAGAACGAGGGGAGAATCGTCCAGGAGCGTCGCCAGGGTGTAGGAGTGCGCCTGCTGCAGGGCGGTGAGATAGAGGACCGGCTTGATCAGCGAACCGATAGGACGCCGGGCGTCGAGCGCCCGGTTGAAACCCTCCACCCGCGCATCGCGCCCCCCTACGACGGCCTGCACCTCGGCGCTCTGGGTGCTCGTTACGACCAGGGCTCCCTGCAGGGTCCCCGACTTCATCCCCCGTCCGTTTTCCAGTTGCGCCAGGCGACGGCTCAGGGCGCTTTCGGCCGCGCGCTGCACCCGGGGATCGAGCGTGGTCAGGATCTGCAGCCCCTCGGAGCGCAGGTCCTGGTCGCGGTAGTCACGGCGAAGCTGGCGATGGACGAGGCTCAGAAAAGCCGGATGGGGAGAGGTGCCGCGGGGGGGCCTTTCGAGCACCCCCAGAGGAGCCGCCCGCGCCGCGCGCAGCTCCTCGGCGCCGATGTACCCTTCACCGGCCATCTGGGCCAGCACCAGGTTGCGGCGCTCGAGCGCCCTTTGCGGATGCCTGCGCGGGCTGTAGTAGCTCGGCCCTTTAAGCATGCCGACGAGCAGGGCCGCTTCTTGAACGGTGAGATGCCCGACGGGCTTGTCGAAGAAGTAGGAGCTTGCCAGCCCGATCCCGTGGATAGCGCGGTTGCCGTCCTGGGCGAGGTAGACCTCGTTGAGGTAGGTCTCGAGGATCTCCTCCTTGCTGTAGCGGACCTCGAGCAGGATCGCCATCACCATTTCGGTGAATTTCCTGCGCAGGGTGCGCTCGGAGGTCAGGTAGAAGTTCTTGACGAGCTGCTGCGTCACGGTGCTCCCCCCCTGGACCGCTCCTCCGCGGGCCGTGGTGACGAGAGCCCGTGCGATTCCCCTCGGATCGATGCCGCGGTGGGAGTAGAAACGCCGGTCCTCGACGGCGATGAGGGCGTCGACGACCTTCTGCGGCACCTCCTCCAGCCGAACCAGGATCCGGTCTTCGTTGTCGCCGGGGTAGATGCCGCCGATCAGGGCCGGGTCGAGGCGCACCAGGTAAAGAGGCTGATCCTTTTCAAGATCGAGGAGCTTTTCCACCTTGCCGGCGTGAAACTCGACGCGCACCGAGATCGCCGCCTGCGGTCCGTCTCCGAAGACGAAGGGACGCGTCACCAGCTCGAGGGTCTGCTCCCCCCAGCGGTAGGTGGCGGGATCACGGGGCTGGGAGGTCGCACGGTAGCCCAGCAGCGCCAGCTCGGCGACCAACTCCGAGGGTCGAAGCTGCAGCCCCGGGTACAACTCCAGAGGACGGGCATAGACCTTGGCCGGCAGGGCGAAGCGCTTGCCCTCGAAGCGCTCGCGCACGGCTGCGTCGAGATGCAGAGTGAAGGCGGCCGCGACAAAGAGCACCCCCAGGGCGAAGAAGAACAGGACAATTAAGAGAGATCGTTTGATCGAGGAGCGGCGCTTGGGCATTTTATCCAGACTCTCCCGAAGGAGGCTTTTCAGATATCGGACGACAAAAGGACTGCACGGAAGGGAAACACATTATTAAGCAAAATCCGGACCGCAGGCAACCCCCTTCGGCAGGTGTTTGTCAAATCGAAGGTTTGCAGACCGCGACGTTGTCGGGCCGAGGCTATTTTGTATCTTTTGTTGCAGATTTTCGTCACATGTCGCCGTCATCCGGCCGGCGCCCGACATGACGCCAAGCGCCCGCGCGGGAGGGCGCGAACGGCAGCACGCCTTCTTCCGATGCGAATTTTTGCAGAATGAAAATTATCTGTTAACGTCCTTCGAAACGACAATCGCCTTGAAAGGGAGGTCAAAATGGAAATGCCCAAAGTCTCCGGATGTTCCGTTACCGACTGTGCCTACAATACCAACCGCGCCTGCCATGCGCTGGCCATCACCGTCGGGGAAGACCCCGATGATCCCACCTGCGACACCTTCTTCGAAGCGGACACCCATGGAGGCGTCAAGGACCAGACCGCCGGGGTGGGCGCCTGCAAGGCGTACGAGTGCGAGTACAACGAGGACTTCGAATGTCAGGCCTCGGGAATCGAGGTGGGAATGAACGGCAACCAGCCGGACTGTCTGACCTTCAAAATGAAACACTGATCGTCCGCGCCAATGCAGCACAGACAAAAAGCCCGCAGGTCCTTTGACCTGCGGGCTTTTTTTGCACTACACCCTTTTTCTCCTCACTCCTGACTCCTGACTCCTCACGCTTTAGTTCAACCGACCTTGTAGAAGGCGGTCTTGGGCGCTTTGCAGGTCGGACAGGCGCCTTCGGGCTCCCCTTCGACGGTGTGGCCGCAGACCT
>JARFUG010000050.1:0-15981 GCA_029289095.1 Desulfuromonadales bacterium | reverse complement strand
TTGCAGGTCGGACAGGCGCCTTCGGGCTCCCCTTCGACGGTGTGGCCGCAGACCTTGCAGATGTAGTATTCGGCAGCCTGGGACTCCCCTTTCTGAAGTTTCGCGAGAGCCGCCTGGAAAAGCTTGGCGTGGATCTTCTCCACCTCGTTGGCGAAGTGGAAAGTGCGCCGCGCCCCCTCGTTTCCTTCCTTGACGGCGTTCTCGATCATCGCCGGGTACATGGCGGTGAACTCGTGCGTCTCCCCGTTGATCGCCTCCTGGAGGTTGTCCGCGGTGGACTTCACCCCCCCGAGGATCCGCAGGTGCGCGTGGGCGTGGATCGTCTCGGCCTCGGCCACCGCCCGGAAGAGGGCGGCGATGCCGGGATGCCCCTCCTGCTCGGCCTTGACAGCGAAGGCGAGATAACTGCGGTTAGCCTGCGATTCGCCTGCAAAGGCTTCCTTGAGATCTTTTTCCGTCTGGGTTGCAGCGGCTTTCTCCATCTGTCCTGCCTCCTTTGGTTATCATGTGATTTAATGGTCGAGCGGGGAAATCGCCTCGGCCCTCTCCCCATTCAGAATAATTCCTAAGTACGAAAGCATAGCGAAACTCTTCCGAGGGTCAAGGGATAAAAAGAGAAAAATCAGGTGAAATTTTTCACTCCCATCGAAAGCGCTTCCCGGTTGCGGTTCCGTGACCGGTCATGTATTCTGCTTCATTTGAACAAAAAGCTATCAGACGAGGAAATCGATGGATTTTCTGCAAATCTTCATCCTGGCCGTCGTCCAGGGGGTCACCGAATTTCTCCCCATCTCCAGTTCGGCCCATCTGATTCTGGTGCCGGTCTTCACCAGTTGGGAGGACCAGGGGCTCGCCTTCGACATCGCCATCCACGTCGGCACCCTCGTCGCCGTCGTCGCCTATTTCCGTCGCGACCTGACCCAGATGTCGGTCGATTGGGGGCGCTCGCTTCTCACCCGCAAGACGACCCCTTCGTCGCGCCTCGCCTGGGGGATTCTGATCGGGACGATCCCCGTCGGGCTGGCGGGGCTTTTCTTCAAAGGGTTCATCGAGACGCACCTGCGCTCCCCCGCCCTCATCGGCGTCGGGCTCATCGGCTTCGGACTCCTGCTCGCCTGGAGCGACTGGCGCAAGCGCGGCGAGCGCGACGAGTTCAGTCTCACCTGGGCGGGGATCCTCTTCATCGGCTGCGCACAGGCCCTCGCCCTCTTTCCTGGGACGTCCCGAAGCGGCATCACCATCACCGCCGCTCTGCTCCTCGGCCTCAGCCGCGAAGGGGCGTCGCGCTTCTCGTTTTTGCTGTCGATCCCCGTCATCTTTCTGGCCGGCGCCCTGCAGACGTATCAACTGATGCGCCTCCCCGAGGGGACCGACTGGACTGCGATGCTCATCGGCGCCGTCATCGCAGGGGTCAGCGCCTTTTTGTGCATCCACTATTTTCTGGCCTTCATCAAGCGCATCGGGATGCAGCCCTTCGTCGTCTACCGCGTCGCACTGGGGATCATTCTGATCATCCTCTTCGCAGGAGGCTTAGCAGGTCAGCGGCCGGTATAGGCAACTAAAAACGATATTCCCTCTCCTGGACAACAGCTTCCTCCAACTGCTCCGGACCTGTTCTCTCGCCGATGTTTCCAGCCCCGGACACCCCGCCACTTCCTCCAGTGCCCCACTCAATCCCTGCAATGCGACTGCACCGCAGCCACCCACTTTGAGTGCATGGCATTTTTTTTTGCTGGAAAACGTCAGCCATTTTTTCATGCCTTTTTTCTTGACAGCGTCACCCACTTTGCCTATTTTGACCAAGGTTTTCATTTTCTTTTTCTGGCAAAAAGTCCAAAATCCACTGTTAAATCAGATCTTTTCAGTCGGGGCAAGGTAGAAAAGCCAAGATTAAACCTACGATTTCGAATCTTCGGGCACTCTAATCTCAAAATCAAAAGATTGTGCGCCGAATTGCAAGGAGGTGATTAATATAAGTCCAATTCTGAATCCCTGCTTCTTTTCACCCAATGAAATCTAGTTTCAATTTCCTTATCAAATCCAAGGAGTATTCAATGGAATATCGAAGGACATCTGTTGCTTTCACCGTAGTTTCCGCTCTTCTGGTCATGGGCCTTGCAGTTCCGGTCCTTGCGGAAGAACCTGCCAAGCTTCCCACAATTGACGTCATCGGCAGCACTGCCGAAGCGCTTGACTTTGTTCCGGGCTCGGGCCAGGTCATCACCCGGGAAGAACTCGAAACTTTCAAGCCTCTCAGCTCCCAGGATGCCCTGCGCCGTGTTCCGGGGGTCAACATCGTTGAAACCGAGGGCTACGGCTTCCACCCGCGTATCGGCGTGCGCGGCCTGAACCCCGATATGAGCAGAAAGGTTCTGCTCCTCGAAGACGGCGCTCCCATCGCCCTCGGCCCCTACACCGATCCGTCCTCATACTACAGCCCCCCCATCGAGCGCATGGAGCGAGTCGAGGTCCTCAAGGGGAGCGGCTCGCTGCGTTACGGCCCCTCGACCATCGGGGGCGCCATCAACTACGTCACTAAAAATCCCCCTTACGAGCCCGGCGGTTCGGTGACTCTCACCGGGGGAAATCGCGGATACCGCTCGGTCCTGGCCGAATACGGAGGCACTTGGGACAATGCCATGGGGAGCATCAGCTACCTGCGCAAGGAAGGGGACGGCGCCCGCCAGAACAACGAGTTCCGAGTCGATGACGTCGTGGTCAAGGGTGGCTTCGGCATCGGCCACAACCAGTTCGTGGGCGCGAAGATCACCTATTACGATCGCGAGAGCCAAAACACCTACCTGGGCCTGACGCAACGGGAATTTGAAGAAACCCCCCGCATGAACAGAGCTGCCAACGACCGGATGGAAGTAAAGCGCTACTCGGTCGACCTCAATCACGAGATCCATCTCACCCCGAATCTCACTTGGAGCAATCTCATCTATTTCAACAACGCCGTTCGTGACTGGTGGCGAGAAGGGCACGCGTTTGATGCCGCAACCGGCTATAACGTGATGCAGGGCAACACCGGGGGCCGTCTGAGAGAGTGGTATATCATGGGAGCCGACTCCCGTCTGGAGTTGGCTTATGACACCTTCGGCATCTACAACGAAGCTGAGTTCGGGGTTCGTGTCCACAGCGAGGAGATGACCAATCAGCGCATCGACGGCGTTACTCCCACAGATCGCTCCGGCACGATAAGGGAGGACGATCTGCGCGAAGCGGAGGCCGTTGCATTTTTCCTTCAGAACCGTTTCCACATCACCGACCGTTTCGCAGTAACCCCCGGCCTGCGGGTCGAGAGCTATCGCCAGGAGCGCACCATTCACCGCTGGGCCAACGCGCGAGTCGAGGAGAGCGCCAAAACGAGCAACACCGAGTGGGTCCCCGGAATCGGCGCCACCTATGCTTTTCATGATGGGGCGATCCTGTTCGGCGGCGTCCACCGCGGCTTCGCCCCCCCTCGCGTTGCGGATGCGGTCAGTAACGTCGGCGAAGCCGTCGACCTTAATGCCGAGCGCAGCACCAATTACGAGATCGGCCTGCGTGGCCGTCTCCCCCGTCTGACATATGAAATCACAGGCTTTCGCTACGATTTCAGCAACCAGATCATTCAGTCCAGCGAATCAGGAGGGGCCGCCGGCAACGTGCTGACGAATGCCGGCGAAACCCTTAACCAGGGATTCGAGATCGGCGTTGGCGTCGACCTTCTGTGGGGCTTCGGGCTCGACGCCAACTGGACGCATGTTGCCACCGCCAAGCTCGACAGCACCCGTATTATCGGTGGAATCGACCGCAAGGGGAACAGGCTCCCCTATGCCCCGAAAAACGTCGCCAACGCCGCGCTGACCTACCGGCAGGGACCCGTACGCGCCGCCGTGCACTACCAGTACGTCGACGAGCAGTTTTCCGATTTTGCCAACACCGTCGAGGGTTCCCCCAACGGCCGCACTGGAATCATCCCCTCCTACAGCGTCTGGAACCTGAGCGGCGACTATCAGCTTACCCCCTCAATCGCCCTCGAGGCATCGGTCAAGAACCTCCTCGACAAGGATTACATCTCTTCCAGAGCACCCGAGGGGATCTTCACCGGTACGCCGCGACTGGTCATGGCCGGCGTACGCATGGCGTTCTGATCCCTCCAAACCGCCTCCTGACATTCGGCTGATCTTCAGCTTCCCGGGTGGATCCAATCCACCCGGGTTTTTTTATATAGCCCAACCGCGGGGGACAGGTGGCGCTTCATCTACATCACCCGCGGCCGCCATCTATCATCAGGCATATTTCCCCTTGACACCACGGCTAGCTTTGCCTATTTTGATCCCGGTTTTCATTTTCTGCCCCCATGAAAGACTCCCATTCTATCGCTCTGAGTTAACCGTCCAAGTATTGGAGCAACAAGGAGAACAACTGTCGTGACTTTCGCCCGAACAGCTCCAGAAAGAGCGCCCTGGCATCCCAGCCGCAAGGGCCATTGCTTTTGGCGCGCCCCATGGGTTGCGCTTTTTGCGCTCCTGGTCTCAGCCTCACCCCTTGCGGCCGCCGAACAGGTCATCGATGTCGAGGTTTCCACCGTGCAGCAGGGGCAGAGTTCCCAGACGCGCATCGACAAGATGACCGAGGAGACCGAGAAGCTGCTGCGCCAGTACCGCGAGCTGCAGAGGCAGGCCGACAGCCTAACCGTCTACAACGACAACCTGGAGGCGATGATCGCGTCGCAACAGGCCGAGATGGTTTCCCTGAACGAGCAGATCGAGAACATCCAGGTCACCCGGCGCGAGATCGTCCCTCTTATGCTGCGGATGCTCGAGACGCTCGAAGGTTTCGTCGAGATCGACGTCCCCTTCCTGCACCCCGAGCGCAAGGCCCGCGTGGAGGGGCTGCAGATGCTGATGACCCGGGCCGACGTCGATGTCGCCCAGAAGTTCCGCCAGGTCATGGAGGCCTACCAGGTCGAAGCCGATTACGGCCGCACCATCGAGTCGTTCCAGGGGGAGCTCACCATCGACGGGCAGGTTCGCAGCGTTGAGTTTTTGCGCATCGGGCGCCTCGCCTTTGCCTACCAGACCCTCGACCGGCGCGAGAGCGGCTTCTGGAACCCTCAGTTGCAGCGCTGGGAGCCTCTCGACAAGAGCTACCACCGCGGCATTCGCCAGGGGATCCGCATCGCCAACCGCCAGTCGGCCCCTGAACTGATCCAGGTCCCCGTTGTGATGTCGGAGGTGAAGCGATGATGCGCCTTGTCGTCGTCCTTTTCTCACTCTTCGCCCTCGTTTTGCCGGCCGCGGCGGCCCAGGCTTCGGCCTCCCTCGACGATTTTCTCAAGGAGGTTCGGCGCCAGTCCGCCGCCGAGCGCAAGATCAACGAGGAGCGCGAACGGGCCTTCACCACCGACGTCGAGGCCGCCCGCAAGCAGGTGCGCGAAGCGCAGCAGCGCCTGCAGGAGCAGCAGCGCCGCCAGGAAACCCTCTCAAAAGCCTACGACGCAAACGAGGCCAGACTCACCCGCCTCGAAGAGACGCTGCGCGAGCAGCAGGGGAGCCTCGGGGAGGTCTTCGGCGTCGTTCGTCAGAGCGCCGGCGATTTTCATGCCCGCTTTCTCGGCTCCCTCGCCATGGCTCCGCACCCTGCTGAACTCGATTTTCTAGGCAGGCTCAGCAGCAGCCGCGCCCTTCCCTCCATCGAGGAGCTGGAGCGCTTCTGGCTGATCGTTCTTCAGGAGATGGTCGACTCGGGAAAGGTCGTCCCCTTTTCCGCTGAAGTGGTCACTCCCGACGGCCATAAAAAATCGGGGGAGGTCCTGCGGATCGGAGCCTTCAACGCCGTCGCAGGCGGCGCCTACCTGTCGCACGTCGAAGGACGAAACCAGTTCCTTGTCCTCCCCCGGCAGCCCGAGGGGCGCACTCTGCGCCTCGCCCGGGACCTCGAGGGGGCGAAAACCGGGGAAGTGCGTCCCTTCGCTCTCGATCCCTCCCGCGGCGCGATTCTCTCGCAGCTCGTGCAGTCGCCGACCCTGATGGAGCGGGTGCGGCACGGGCGGGAGATCGGGGCGATCATCCTGACTCTCGGCGTCTTCGGCATCGGGCTCTTCGCCGCGCGCTACACCTACCTGTGCATCGTGGGCCGCCGGGTCAAGGGACAGCTCAAGACCGACGAGGCGAGGGACGACAACCCCGTCGGGCGGATCCTCGCCCTCTACGACCAGAATACCGATGTCGCACCGGAGACGCTGGAGGTCAAGCTCGACGAGGCGGTCCTGCGCGAGATCCCCCGCCTCGAATGGGGGCTGACGACGATCAAGATCCTCGCCGCCGTCGCCCCTCTGCTCGGGCTTCTCGGCACCGTCGTCGGGATGATCGAGACGTTCCAGTCGATCACCCTTTTCGGCACGGGCGACCCGCAGCTCATGGCCGGCGGGATCTCGCAGGCCCTCGTCACCACGGCCCTCGGCCTCGTCGTGGCGATCCCCCTGCTCTTCCTGCACAACGTCGCGGCAGCCAAGAGCCGCTACCTGGTCAACATCATGGAAGAGCAAGGGGCGGGTCTTCTCGCCGAGCACATGGAGAAGATCAGGGGAGCAGGGGCCGATGCCTGAGTCGATCCACGCCATCGGGCACTTCTTCGACGCCGGCGGCCCGGTGATGTGGGCGATCCTCTTCGTCAGCATCGCCCTGTGGACGCTGATCATCGAGCGCTACTGGTACCACTGGCGCATCTATCCGCGGGAGATCGCCGAACTGTGCTCCCGATGGAGGGAGCGCCCCTGCCCCAATCTGTGGCAAGCCCGCACCATCCAGCGCAAGGAGATCGCCGAACTGCGCCACCGCCTGGGCGGCTCGGTCTACCTCATCCGCACCTTCATCGCCCTGTGCCCGCTGCTGGGGCTTCTGGGAACGGTGACGGGGATGATCCAGGTCTTCGACGTGCTGGAGTTCAGCGGCACCGGAAACCCCCGGGCGATGGCGTCAGGGGTCTCCATGGCGACGATCCCGACGATGACGGGACTTGTCGTGGCCCTGTCGGGGCTCTTTTTCAGCATCGATCTGAAGCGCGCAAGTGAAGCGAAGGCCCGCAAGGCCTCCGATGTTCTATCGCAATACATTACCAGGGCGGGAAAAAGATGAGACGAAGACACCGCATCTCTGAGAGAGAATCGGCCGAGATCGACCTGACGTCGATGATGGACGTCGTGTTCATCATGCTGATTTTCTTCATCGTCACCACCTCCTTCGTCAAGGAGGCGGGGATCGAGATAAACCGCCCAACGGCGGCGAGCGCCGAGCGCCAGGAGCGCGGCAACATCATGATCGCCGTCTCGGAGAGCGGCGCCATCTGGATCGACCAGCGTCAGGTCGACCTGAGGGCGGTGCGGGCCAACGTCGAGCGCTTGCGGGCCGAAAACCCCGAGGGCGCCGTGGTGATCCAGGCCGACGAAGCCTCGCGCACCGGTATCCTCGTGGAGGTCATGGACCAGGTCCGCCTGGCCGGTGTGGTCAACATGGCCATCGCTGCGAGCCGCCCATGACGACGCAGGCGCGCTACGCCGCGGCCTTTCTCTTCGCCCTGCTGGTCGCCTTTTCCCTTTTCTGGCTGATGACGATCCTCGTCAGCAGGGGGGGCGGCGATCTCGGAGAGAAGCGCGAGCGCATCACGATGAATTTCATTCGTATCGACGATCGCTCGACTCAGGTGCAGGAGCGTCGGCGCGAGCGCCCCCCTCCGCCCGAGAAGCCGAAGCCCGTTCCGCAGATGGAGGCCACCCCCACGCCGCAGACCCAGTCGCCCCAGACGCCGCCCCTCGACCTTCCGATGCCGGATTTCCGTCCGAGCCTGGCGATGGGGGGGATCCCGATGGCGATGGCTCCGGGACCGACGGGTCCTGTCGCCTATTCGCAGCCGCTGACCCCCGTCTCCCAGGTCCCTCCCATGTACCCGCGCCGCGCGCAGATGGACGGCATCTCGGGGTGGGTCCGCCTCACCTTCATCATCAACGAAGACGGCTCGGTGCGCGACATCGAGGTGGTCGAGGCGAGCCCCCGCCGTGGGATCTTCGATCATGAGGCGAGCCGCGCCCTGGCGCGCTGGAAATTCAACCCGCAGACGGTCGACGGAAAACCTGTCGCCGCCACGGCAACGATCACCATCAACTTCAACCTGGAACGCTGATCATGCCGTTCTCGTTAGGGAATCTCAAACTGTCGCGACTTCTGGGCGCCCTTCTCCTCGCCACCCTCCTGCTGTCGGGGACAGGCGCCTCGGTCCACGCGCAGGGAGCGACCATCTCGCCCCGCGCCCACGAGGCGCTCTCGCAGATCCAGACTCTCCTGCAGGAGTCGAAATGGAGCGAAGCCGATGCGTCGCTACGCCGCTTCATCGAGAACTTCAGCCGTGAGCCGTTTGCCGTGGCCACCGCCTGGCAGATGCGCGGCTACCTGCTGAACGAGACCGGCAAGCCCCGTGAAGCGCTCGAGGCCTACGAAAAGGCGCTTGCGTTCGACCGTCTCGACCCTTCAAATGCCCAGCAGATCCGTTACAACATCGCCCAAGTCCTCATGAGCCTGGGGCGCCGCGACGAAGCCGTAAAAAAGATCGACGCCTGGCTTGCCGCCTCCGACGACATCACCCCCGAGCGACGCGTCCAGGCGGCCTGGATACACCTCGGCGCCGAAAGTTACAGGAGCGCCGCCCGCCTCCTGGAAGAGGCCCTCTCGGCTGCCGAGAAGCCCCCCGAATCGTGGTATCAGCTCCTCATCGCCGCCCACCAGGGCTCCGAAAACTATCACGCCCTCAGACAATGGCTCCCCGTCGTCATCGAGCGCTTTCCGCAGGAGAAGCGCTACTGGCTGCAGCTCTCCTCGGTCTATTTCCAGTTGAAGGACGACCGCCGCGCCGTGGCGACCCTTGCCGCCGCCTACCACAACGGGCTGTTGAGCGAGGAGAGGGATTTCACGCATCTTGCCCAGTTCCACCTTTATGTCGGCGTCCCCCACAAGGCGGCCAGAGTCCTTCAGGAAGCCCTCGAAGAAGGGAGGATCGAGCAAAGCGCGCGCCATTACGAACTCCTCGCCGACAGTTGGCTCCAGGCGCAGGAACTCCCATCAGCGATCAAAGCCCTGGAGAAGGCGTTGCAGGCGGGCGGAGGATACGAGACGAGCCTCAAGCTCGGCCGGATTCACCTGCAGCGCGAGGCATGGAGCGCTGCGGTGGAGCCCCTGCGCCGCGCTTCTCAGAGCCCGCAGGAGCGAACCAGGGCCGAGGCCCTGCTCCTGCTCGGCATGGCCTCCTACTACAGCGACAACGCCGACGCGGCCCGCACCGCCTTCACTCAAGCCCGGGGGTACGCGGCCTCGCGCCGACAGGCGGAGATCTGGCTCGTGTTCCTTGCCGACATCCCATGAAACCAGACGCCCGAACGGGTGCAACGGAGTCCCTCTCCGATGCAACGGCTCGCCCCCCGGCTCACTCTTTCATTCCCTGCTGCATACTCTATGCATATTTGCATTGCCAGACATGACATCACCTCACTCTTTCTCCACCGGGAAAGGTTGAATACCACTGCGCTGAATTGAACCCGACCGAATCGACCTCTCACCTCATGCAAAATCGCATAACCATCCAACTTACCGCCGCCCGCATCAGCATGCCATTCTGTCTCCCAACCTCCCTCGAGTGTTCGTAACTAATTATTCTTTAGTTGTTTATTAACCAGACCTTGTCTGATAGAATCAGGCTCACCTTTAATCCCCATTCCTACAAGATTAAAGATCCTGGCGGGCGGACCCAGTAATTCCATCTCCCGCCCGAGAAAGATCACAGCATCCAGTTTCGCGCGGCGGCGCCGGGCAAAGCTTCGCGTCAATCGTTCTATCCTCCATAACAATGTTTGGCATATTTTTTGCGGGATTCAAATTGCTTTCCTAACGGTTCTTGAATAGTCTGGCAGCCGACCTTTAATCTTGCACACGAAAGCGCGACGATGGAGACTCATCCGACCCGACCTCGCCACCGGGGAGACCCGTGATCCCCCGACCGACTTTCGACTCTATCTTCACAGGGTCACATTCACCCATCTGCCAGAGGAACCCATGAAATACATAGGAAGAGCAATTTCCATTCTTATATTGCCGCTGGTCGCCATTATCGTTTTCAGCGCCCTTAAATCCTATTTTTTCAAAAGTCCTCCTATCTGGACTTTCGAGATGTCGCTGTTCCTTTTCGGATGTTTTTTCATGCTTGGATCGGCCTACTGTCATATGGAGAAAAAACATGTGGCCGTCGACATCATCAACCATTATCTCCCTCCAAAACTCCAAAGGGTGCAGGGCATCTTTTCTGAACTGATCGTTCTTTTTGTTGCCGTCGTTGTGATCTATGCCAGCGTTCCCAGCGCCTGGCATTCAACAATGATCGGCGAACGCTCGATATTGCAAACGACCTGGAATCCCTATATCTGGTGGTATCGCTGGATCATTCCCATCTCCTGCCTGCTGATCGCCATTCAGAACTGCATCGGTATCGTTTCCCATATTCGAGGCTTTCGCGCCAATCGAGGTCTTCAGAAGGATCCCGACCATATCCCCAACGCGGAGATTCCGTAGATGTCACCCCTTTACATGTTTCTGGCTCTTTTTCCTCTCCTGGCCCTCGGTGTGCCCATCGCCTTTTCTCTGGCTGCCGTCGCCGTTGTTTTTTCCTTTTTTCTATGGGGCCCCGGCGCGCTGAATATTCTGGTTTCAGCGACATGGGGAACCATGAACAATTTCGTCATCATCGCCATTCCGCTATTTATTTTCATGGCTTACATTCTTCAGAAGACAAACGTGGTCGTAGACCTTTACGATACATTCCATAAGTGGTCCGGAGCGCTGCGGGGAGGCCTGGCCATTGCAACCATCCTGGTTGGAGCGATTCTGGGAGCGGTTTCCGGTGTTGTGGCTGCAGGCGTCATCGGGCTGGGGCTGATCGGTCTGCCGCAAATGCTTCGGCATGGTTACCATCGCCGGGGGGCGCTGACCTCGGTTCTGGGAGGCGGCACCCTCGGACAATTGATTCCACCAAGCACCAACATGATCCTTTACGGTGTCGTTACCGGGGTTTCCATCGGCGGCCTTTTTGCCGGGGGGATTTCCGCCGGAGTCTTGCTCGCTTCGCTCTACATCATTTACGTTTTGATCCGCGGACTGATCGATCCCAATTTCGCCCCCCCGCTTCCACCGGACGAACGCGCCAACTGGATGGAAAAATTCGTTTCACTGAAGAGCATCATCCTTCCGGCGCTTCTGATCATTATCGTCCTCGGTTCGATTCTGCTCGGTATCGCCAGCCCGACTGAAGCTGCCGCATTCGGCGCTGCCGGCGCGCTGATGGTCGGATTGATCAAGCGCCGATTGACCTGGAACATTGTCTACTCTTCTTCCTATGAAACCTTGAGCGTCACCGCCATGGTTGGCTGGATGATGATCGGCGCGGGGGCGTTTGGATCTGTCTTCTCCGGCCTGGGGGGAAATGCGCTGGTCGCCGATTTCGCCATGAACATGCCGGGAGGCCCCAACATGGTCTTTCTGGTTGCGGCCGCCTTTGTCTTCCTGATGGGGATGTTTCTTGAACCAGGGGCCGTTATTTTCCTTGCAGTGCCCATCATTGCTCCGATTCTCGTGAGCTTGGGATTTGATCCGCTCTGGATCGGCCTGGTGATCAACGTCATTCTGCAGAGCGCCTATATCTCACCCCCGTTCGGGTTCAGCCTTTTCTATCTAAAGGGATGCGCCCCGCCAAATATAGACATTATTGAGATCTACAAGGCCAGCGCACCACTGCTGTGTCTGCAGGCAGTCTGCGTTGCCATCATCTTCATCTATCCGGACAGTGTTTTGTGGCTGCCGAAATATATATTCAACCTGTAAACCATCAACCGCCCAAGGTGAATCACAAGGCGATACGAAAGAAAGGAGGGATTTGAATCTGTTTTGATGGTCATTCAGCCAAATTTGGACGGCCAAGAGGCGCAAAAACAGGAAGGCTAATTCTATCGAAAAGGATCCTGCCATGAAAAAAATGCTTATCGTCTTGATGTCGGTCTTTTTATTGATCATGGGAGCCCAGTCGGTTTTCGCTGCCAAAGTCAACTGGAGGCTTGTCACGCACGCCATGCCCGGAACCGAGCAGCAGCGCATCGCAGAAGTGTTTGCAGAAACGGTCAAGGCGCTCTCCGGCGGCGAATTTGTTATCACGGTCTACCCGGCCGGCGTCCTGTTCCCAGTCTTTGACACCTTCGACAATCTTCAGAACGGTCTGGTGAATGCCGGCATGGTGTACAGCGCTTACTGGCCGGGCAAGGATCCTCTTTTCAATTTTACGACGCAGCCGGGATCTCCATTGAGCACCTATGCCGAAGGGGCCTACCTGGTTGAAAAGCTTGAGCCCTGGTTCGAAAAGGTGTATGCAAAACACCGGCTGACCTATCTTGGCCATGTCATGGTCAGCCCTCTCTATGAGCAGCTTATGTCGGTTGTCCCCATCGATTCCATCGACAAGCTGAAAGGTTTGAGAATCCGCGCATCCGGTATCGGCGGCCAGTATTATCGCGCCCTTGGGGCGACAACCGTATCCTTGTCGGCTCCCGACATCTACACCGCCCTCCAGACCAGGAGCATCGAAGCCGCCGAATGGACTTTCTGGGATGAAAACATGCGCATGGGTTTCCACGAGGTGGCAACCCACGTACTGGATCCGGCATTGCAGAACGGGACCTGCGAGTATTTTCCGCTGGTCGTGAACACCAGAAGCTGGAACGCGCTCTCTCAGCGCAATAAGGACATCGTGATCGCGGCGCGGGACCGCGCCCGCTACCTCTCGGCAATGGTCTACAACCACGAGATCATCGCCCGCGAAAAGTGGAAAGCACTGCCGAGAATCACTTTTACGACCTGGAGCGATGAAGATATGGCCAAGGCGCGCGCCGTCGGCCATAAAGTCATCTTCGACGAAGCCCAGAAATCGGAACAGGGCAAAGAATTCCTGGAAATCTATCGAAATACCCTGTGGGAACTCGGCTACAAAGAGGACGCCAAAGCCCTAGGCTATAAGAACTAGCCGGGGACCTGAGCGTAACGGAGCGGGCCGTCCCATCGGGCGGCCCGCTTTTGCACTGCCGGAGCCCCACAACAAAGGAGTTCAAGCCATGCCCCCTTGCCGCATCGACCACCTCGTCGTCACGGCTCCTTCCCTGCAGTCAGGTGCAGAGTTCATTCGGCAGAGGCTGGGCGTTGAACCCCAGCCAGGGGGGCGGCATCCGCGAATGGGCACCCACAACCTCCTGCTTCGTCTCGGAGAGGCCCTGTACCTTGAAGTGATTTCATCCGACCCCAGTGCGACCGCTCCCGCAAGGGCGCGCTGGTTCGGCCTGGACCACCTCCATCCCGATGCAGAACCTGCCTTGCAGGCCTGGGTCGCCCGCACCCCCGACATAAGGACCTCTGTCGTAGCAGCCACTGAAGAACTGGGGGACATCGAACCTATGAGCCGTGGCGAGTTGCGCTGGCTCATCACGATCCCCAACGACGGCGTCGTTCCGCTCCAGGGTTCCGGCCCGGCCCTGATCGAGTGGGAAAGCGCCGTCCACCCCGCGGCCGGGCTCCGTGATTTCGGCCTTGCCCTGGTCGAGTTCACAATCACTCATCCAGATCCGGACCGGGTCTCACGGCTTTTGTCGTCTATCGACATGGAAGATCAGATTGCCGTCTCTGCCCCGGCCGGCCGAACCGCTTCCGCTTTGTCTGCCCGGATCAACACCCCGCAAGGCCCACGGCGCCTCTGAGCTCCCATCCTCTCCCGCCCGTCGCAATCGCCTATTCGCTCCCCTTCACTGTCGTACCTACCGTCACTTAAGCGCTACTCGGCCACCTGCTCGGGGAGAAGAACCCCATCGCGCTTTCTTCTTTGCACTGCGTCAATTGGGAGGATGCTCAAATGCATCAGGCGCCGCCTCCATGCGCAAATGCATATCCCTAAGAGCCCGACATCTCATGTGTTTTTCCTGTGAACCCAAAGACGCTATGCCCTTCCGCATAAGCATGAGCATTGTCGTATTTCCAACTCCTCCCAGACTCTTTTGAAAACGGCCGAGTCGACCCTGTCAACCACAAATATAAATTCAGGGCGCACACCCCTTTTCCCCGGAATTCACCACGGCCGGAATCTTCGGTTCGCATCCTTGAACGAACATGGAGAAGGAGAAAAGCTCTTCTTCTGCAGGTCAAACATTGTTTGGCACTCATCTTGCTGTGAATACCGACAATGAGAAAAAATGGCGTATTATTGATAAGCTGCACACATCGCACTGAAATCTCTCTTCCCGAGGTGAATCATGAATCTGCTGAACAACGCCGTCATCAAGGTCCCAGTCCCGCAAAACGAGCCGGTTCTCTCCTATGCTCCGGGAACTGCCGAGCGCGCCGGGCTCAAGGCCGCTCTTGAGGAAATCAAGGCCCGCAGGATCGAGATTCCCCTGATCATCGGTGGCAAGGAAGTGCGCACCGGCAAACTCGGTCGAGTGATCATCCCTCACGATCACAACCATGTGCTGGCCGAGTATCACATGGCCGGACCGGCCGAAGTGCGAATGGCCATCGAGGCGGCCATGGCCGCCAAAAAGGGATGGGGGACGCTGCGCTGGGAAGAGCGTGCCGCCATCTTCCTCAAGGCAGCGCATCTGCTGGCGGGCAAATACCGCTTCCAAATGAATGCCGCCAGCATGCTCTCCACCAGCAAAAATGCCTTCCAGGCCGAGATCGACGCGGCCTGCGAGCTCATCGATTTCCTGCGGTTCAACGTTTTTTACGCTCAACAGATCTACAGCGACCAGCCCCTCTACTCACCGTCGGGCACCTGGAATTTCGTTCAGCACCGGCCTCTGGAGGGGTTCATATTCGCCGTGGCCCCTTTCAACTTCACCGCCATCGCGGGCAATCTGCCGACGGCGCCTGCGATCATGGGGAATACGGTGCTGCTCAAACCGGCATCCTCCTGCGTCTACACCCCTTATCTGCTCATGCAGATCCTCAAGGAAGCCGGGATGCCCGACGGGGTGATCAACTTCATCCCCGGTCCGGGCTCGGTGGTCGGACCGCTTTGTCTCGAACATCCCGATCTTGGCGGCATTCACTTCACCGGCAGCACCGAAGTCTTCCATGACATGTGGAAGTCCGTCGGGAACAATATCGCCAATTACAAGAGTTATCCCCGCATTGTCGGCGAAACCGGCGGCAAGGACTTCGTCGTGGCTCACCCGAGCGCCGATGTTCGGGCTCTTACCACGGCTCTGGTGCGCGGCGCCTTCGAGTACCAGGGGCAGAAGTGCTCGGCCGCATCCCGGGCCTATATACCGAGAAGCCTCTGGCCGGAAGTGCGCTCTGGGCTGAAGGTGCAACTCGACCGTATCAAAATGGGTGCATCCGACGATTTCGGCAACTTCATCAATGCCGTGATCGACAAGGGCGCCTTCGCCACCATCACCCGCTACATCGATTACGCCAGGGAATCGCAGGATGCCGAGATCGTCCTCGGCGGAGGCTATGACGACCGCAAGGGCTATTTCATCGAGCCGACGGTGATACTGACGCGAAACCCGAAGTTCCGCACCATGGTGGAGGAGATCTTCGGGCCGGTGCTCACCGTTTACGTTTACGAGGATGAGAAATTCGAAGAGACGCTTGATCTGTGCGACAGCACCTCGATCTACGCCCTGACAGGAGCGATTTTCGCCACCGAGCGTCAGGCGTTGAGTCTGGCGCTGACAAAGTTGGAGCATGCCGCGGGCAACTTCTACATCAACGACAAGCCGACCGGTGCGGTAGTCGGCCAACAGCCTTTCGGCGGGGCGCGCGCCTCGGGAACCAATGACAAGGCGGGCTCCTACCTCAACCTGCTGCGCTGGGTCTCGCCGCGCACCATCAAAGAGAATTTTGGACCGCCGACAGATTT
>JARFUG010000049.1:6434-23771 GCA_029289095.1 Desulfuromonadales bacterium | reverse complement strand
CCTCGTTTTCGAGGGGCGCCATGCCGAACTGGTGCTGGCCGTCGACGTCACCGAAAAGATCCGAGCAGAGCAGGCTCTGCAGCACAGCGAAAGGGAAAAATCCGCCCTGCTCAACAGCATTCCCGATATCGCCTGGCTCAAGGACACCGAAGGGCGCTTCATCGCCGTGAACAGAGCCTTTGCCCGAGCCTCCGGCTGTCCCTCAGACGCAATCGTCGGCAGGTGCGATCTCGACCTCTTCAACCAAAGCCTTGCCGAAAAATACGTTCGTGACGACAGGGAGGTCATGGAGGCAGGGAAAATTAAGCGCGTCGAAGAGCGGTTCATCGATTCCCAAGGCAAGGAGATCTGGCTGGACACCATCAAGGTCCCCTTTTACAACCACCTGGGGGAAGTCGCCGGTACGGTCGGCATCGCTCGCGACATCAGTGAACGCAGGGACTACGAACGGCAACTGGAACATCAGGCGACTCACGATTCCCTGACCGGGCTCCCCAACCGCACCCTGCTGACCGATCGCATTCGACAGGCGATCGCTCGAGCGGCTCGATCAGGGAAGATGGTAGCGGTGGTTCTTCTGGACCTGGACCGATTCAAGATCGTCAACGACAGCCTGGGGCACTCCCGGGGCGACGAACTTCTGCAACAATTCTCGGAGCGGATACGGCAAAGAACCCGCGCCCAGGATACCTTCGCGCGCCTGGGCGGAGACGAATTCGTCCTGATGTTGACCGAAATCGAGGAGATCTCCGGAATCTCCGTTGCAGTGGACCGCGTCCGCTCCTGTCTCTGCGAGCCCTTTCTCATTGCGGAGCGCGACATCCAGATGGCCGTCAGTGTCGGCATCGCCGTCTTTCCGCAGGACGGAAAGGACTGGGAATCGCTGCTTCGCAATGCGGATTCGGCCATGTTCGAGGCCAAGCGGCGGGGACGGGACACCGTTCAGTTCTTCGCGCCCGCCATGGATCTCAAGGCCAGAGAATCTCTGGAGCTTGAAAGTGAACTTCGAAAAGCCCTTGTCCGAGAAGAACTTCTGCTCCTTTATCAGCCGAAGGTCGATGTCGTCTCGGGCAAAATCATCGGCTGCGAGGCGCTGGTGCGCTGGCGCCACCCGGAACGGGGGGTGATCCCTCCCGGCGTCTTCATTCCGCTCGCCGAGGAATCGGGGTTGATCAATGCCGTTGGTAAATGGGTCCTCCAGGAGGCCTGCGCCCAGGCCAGGGCATGGCAGGACGCGGGGCTCCCCCAGGTCACCATGGCGGTCAACCTCTCGGCGCGCCAGTTCCGCCGGGGGAATTTGGTCCAGGAGGTGGAGAATCTTCTCGGAAAGGCAGGCCTCGACCCGCGCCGCCTCGAGCTCGAGATCACCGAAAGCGCCGTTATAGATGACCCCGAAAGCGCCATCGAAACGATGCGATCTTTCAAAAAAATCGGCGTCAGGCTGGGGCTGGACGATTTCGGAACGGGCTTCTCGAGCCTCAACTATCTGCGCCGTTTCCCCATCGACATTATCAAGATCGACCGCTCCTTCATCGCCGAGGTCCCCGGAGCGCACGAAAGCGAGGCGGTCGCTGGGGGAATTTTCGCCATCGCCAGGGATCTCGGGATCGAAGCCGTCGCCGAAGGGGTGGAGACGCGGGAGCAGCTCGAGTTCCTGCGCAGGCATCGCTGCCCCACCTTCCAGGGCTTTCTCTTCAGCCGTCCCGTGCCCGCCGACGAGTTCGTGGCACTGCTCGGAAAACAGGAAGATGCGCACACACCGCATCTCGAGGGAGCTCCAGGGATCGCCCTTTCGAACACCGACAACTCCATTGAACCTTAGCACCTACCGACGGTCTACCCTTTCAGGGGTTCAGAGGCGGCCGCCAGACGTGGAGGACCATGCTTTTCAGATCGATGACGACGCGCATGACCCTGGCGGTCTGCACCTTTGTCGTTTTTCTCCTCGGCATCGCCACGTTTTTCACCCTGGGCCATTTTCACAAGGTCCACAGGGCCACCATCGCCGACACGCAGTTCGCCCTGCTGGGCGCCATCGCACAGGAACTGGAAAGCATGCTGGCCCGCACACACGGGGTCCTCATCGCCGAGGCCCGTCTCCTTCCTGCAGAGGCCTTCAGCGACGCGGAGGCGACGCAGTCCTTTCTCGACGAACGCAATGGGGCGCACGAGCTCTTCGACAACGGCCTTTTTCTCTTCTCGCCGACAGGGGATCTCATTGCGGAGAGCCCCTTCCTGCCGCAGCGGCGCGGCCTCAACTTCGCCTACAGGGACTATTTCCAGGAGACCGTCCGGAAGGGCCTCCCTCACATCTCGTCCCCCTATGTTTCGACGAAGCTCGGCCATCCGGCCATCATGATGACGGTGCCCCTTTTCGATGAAAGCGGTGAACTTCTCGGCATTCTGACCGGGAGTCTAGATCTGCTTCGTCCAAACGTCCTTGGCCAACTGACCCAGGTACGCATCGGCCGAAACGGCTATCTTTACCTTTACGGCCGGGATCGCACCATGATCATCCACCCCGACCCGACGCGCATCATGCAACAGGATGTCCCCGTCGGGGCCAATCGCTATTTCGACCTGGCGCTGGAGGGGTTCGAGGGGACCGGCGAGACCGTCAACTCCCGGGGACTGCGCGCACTGGCTTCCTTCAAGCACCTGGAGATCGTCCCGTGGATCCTCGCCGCCAACTACCCGGTGGAAGAGGCCCACGCGCCATTGCGGCAGGCCCAGCGCATGATGCTGGGGGGGATGGCGGTCGCAACGCTTCTGAGCATCGTGCTGGTGGGGCTTATGATGAGGCGGATGACGCGTCCCCTTCAGGAGTTCACCCAGCATGTCGAAAGGATGGAGCAACTTCCAGCAGGAGAGAAGAGCTTCCACTATCGGGGGCGTGATGAACTCGGCACCCTGGTGCGGACCTTCAACCGGATGGTGGACGAATCCGAGCGCAAGAGGGCGCAGTTGCACTATCTGAGCCACCACGACGGGCTGACTTCTCTGTACAACCGCCGTTACTTCGAGGAAGAGATGAAGCGCCTCGGGCGCGGGAGGCTCGCCCCCATCACCGTGATCATTGCCGATGTGAACGGCCTGAAAAAGGTCAACGACACGCTCGGCCATTCCGCCGGCGATGCGCTCATCTGCGCGGCGGCACGGGTCCTCTCGGGCGCGTTTCGCGCAGAGGACATTGTGGCACGCATCGGCGGAGACGAGTTCGCCGCCCTTCTTCCCGGCGCCGGCGTGCAGGAGGCCGAAAAAGCGCTGTCACGCATCCGCGAGCGACAGCGCCAAATGGACCTGCCCCAGGGGCTCTTTCTCTCTATAGCCCTCGGTTATGCCGTCGCCGCATCGCCGGGCGACCTGGAAGCCGCACTGCATGAGGCCGACGCCCGCATGTATGCGGACAAGCACCTCAGAAGTCGCGGGGTTTCGGAGTAAACCTAGTTCTCAATCCGATCGCCTCCAGAACAAGGACAGGTTGAGGCTTAAAGGCGGAGGGGACAGGAAAAGCGAAGTCTCGTCTACGATAAAAACAAGGGCCTAGCCATCATCGGCTAAGCCCTTGTTATTTCTGGCGGATGGGGTGGGATTCGAAAACCGAGCCAAAGAACGTCCCCGCCTCTCCCGTCGCAGGGATATAGCCGCTCAGGCTGTCGATCAGAACGGGCGACCTCACCTTTGTTCTTGGCTATGTTCGTCGCTCAATGCATTGACGATCTTTTCCCCTGAACCCGTACCACGATTCTCCGCCTCGTTTTCACTGGCACTCGCACCGGAGGGGTGGTGGGCCGAAATTTTCGAAGTGCCGATTTTCTGCAATATCACCCTCTGATCGAAGGTGCCTTTTTCGTTTCTTTTCGCTTCCGAATAGATGAAATACTTGCGGTATGAGGATTTTTTCATATTTTGCCTTTCTACCCTCTGTTTCCATCAGTATAAACCAATTGCAAAATTGATGCTTGATGACATCAAAGGACGCCCTTTGCAGACGAACTGATCCTGAAAGACAGCTCAGCCATCCGGTGGAAGAGCTTCCGCAGGCGATGGTCAGAGAACCTGGATTTCGGGGAGGCGCATTTTCGACCCTCCCCTGGACGTGGCAAAAGAAAGTGCAGGGCTTATACTGAAGAACGAATGGATATCAGCGGAGTCGGGTAGTGGACAGCAAATGGGTATCCACGTGGGCAAAGAGCGCGAAGGCCGCCACCTCTGGCAAATTACCGCAATACGCGACATCCTCTGGCTTCTTCTGGCAACCATCCTTCTGTGGCTGGCCTATCAGGCCAAAAATATTCTTCTTCCCCTGCTGATCGGGCTGACCCTCGCCTATCTCTTCAATCCCCTGATCACCTGGATCAAAAAGCGCTGGGGGATTTCGCGTCTGCTTTCCATCGCCATCATCTTTGCACTCGTCCTTTTGGCGGGTGGTGCTGCGGGGATATGGCTCGGCCCCCTCGTTGTGAATCAGGTCGAAACACTCCTAGAGCGCCTCCCCGGCTATTTGCAGATCGCAGGGGAGCGTTACGGCATCGAGATCGGGGATATCACCGGGGGACTGGCCGAGCAGCTCCGCTCCGGTCAGGAAGGGACTTCCTCACTTTTTGAGCTCGCGGGGCGGATTGTCGGGACCACGACGACCATCCTGCTGTGGATGATCCTGATTCCCGTCTATTTCTTCTACTTTTCCTGGCATTTTCAGGGAGTGGTCGAGGAAGGACAAAGGTATCTGAGCTTGGATCGCCATCCGAAAGCGGTGACCGTGTTGCGTCGGATGGACGAGGCCGTGGGGACCTTCTTTCGTGCCAGGCTTGTGATCTGCCTGATCCTCGGCGTTGTCTTCGCCGTCGGATGGTGGCTGGCGGAGGTCCCCTACTGGTTTTTGCTGGGGATCGCCACGGGCCTGCTCAACATCGTCCCCTATGTCTCCGTTCTCGGCTGGGGATTGGCCCTGGTGGTCAAGTATCTGGACATGACCGTCGGTACCGGCGCTCCGGGTTTCGAATGGATGGCGGTTCTTCTCTGGCCCAGCGTCGTATTCGCCGTCGGCAATTTTCTCGAAGCGTGGGTCCTTACCCCTTTGATCCACGGGCACACCACCCCCCTGAGTCCGATCGTGATTTTCACCCTCGTTCTGGTCGGGGGTTCCATCGGAGGCTTCTGGGGATTGCTCCTGGCCATACCGGTCGCCCTCTGCCTGGATATCCTGGCGAAGGAATTTTTATGGAAAAGGGATAGGAAGTGATCGAAGGTAGTGTCCCCTCGTGAGACACCTTCGTAATCCAGTGGCTGGAAACAATCAGCCGAGGGTAAAGTAGAAGGTGGCCCCCTTACCGACCGCTCCCTCGGCCCAGGTCCTGCCGCCATGGAGCTCAACGATGCGCTGCACCGTCGCCAGGCCGATACCGAAGCCGCTCGATTCCTGGCTGGGGAGGCGATGGAACGCCCTGAAGAGCAGCTCGGCGTGCGCGCTGTCGAACCCGGGGCCGTTATCGCGGACAAAACAGACTCTTTTCCCCGCCACCTCCGCAGCGCCGAATTCGATGACGGCATTTTTCTTCCCGCTGGAATACTTCCAGGCATTGCCGAGCAGATTCTGCAGGACGATCCGCAACAGTTCCGCATCGCCGCGAACGCTCACCCCCGGCGCGATGGAGAAGGTCACCCGACGCTCCGGGTGCTCTTTGCCGAGTTCGACGGCGACCGATCCGGCTATTTCGCTGAGATCGACGAGCTCCTGCTGCAGTTCGCTGCGCGTCAGAGTGGAGAACCTGAGCAGTGTCTCGATCAGCTCGCTCATGCGATGAATTCCCTGTTCGATCTCGTGCAGATACCCGTTGCACGCCTCGTCCAGGCGGTCGCCGCACACGTTCTGAATCATCTCGCAGTACCCGCCGATGATCGTCAGAGGGCTGCGCAGGTCGTGGGAAACGGTATAGCTGAAGGCTTCGAGCTCCTGGTTGACGGCTTCGAGCTCGCAGGCACGGCGCTCAAGATCTTTGTGCAGTTTCCGGACCTCCTCCTCGATCCGTTTGCGCTCGGTGATATCGAGGATCGCCACCCTGCACTCCTGGCCTGACGTGCCGGCCACAGCCTCCATCCTGACGGTGCGCGGCGCCTGCCCGTTGGCGACCAGCGCCAACTCACATGCTTCCTTCCCCCGACTCGCGATTGCCCGGCCGAGAAAGGCGTTGAGGGAGGAGGGGGCGGCGACAAAAGGGGCGAAGCTGCGGCCGATCAGCAGCGATCGCTCCTTGTCCAGAAGGGCGGCGGCGGTCAGGTTGATCCCCCGGATGATCCCGGCTCTATCGAGAGTGGCGTAGCCGACCGGCGCGAAATCGTACAGGTCGGTGTACTTCTCCAGCGTCGCCTCCGCTTCGTCCCGGGCCTGGCGCAGCTCCTCATTCTGCATCTCCAGCTCGATCTGGTGAACCTGCAGTTCGTGGAGGAGCTTCTGCGGGTCATCCCCGGGCACGCGGGGGGAAGGCTCTTGCTCACGCAGAGCCTCTTCGGCACGGCGGCGCAGCTCGTCAGGGTCAAGCGATCTCTTGTCCTTTTTCATGCGACCTTCCCTTCAACCGAGTCCGGGGCGGCACCCCGTGACGTCCACGATCAGGCACGCGAGCCTGCCGGGGGCGGGGCGGTATATGGTGAAGCGATAGCGCAGATCCTTCTCCGGGCTGTCTTCATCCAAAAACTCCGCCTCCCCGCTTCGGGCAACCCGGCCGTAGGCCTCGATACGGGCGGTGTCGATAGCGGGGAGCGCCTCGCGCACGCTCTTGCCGATGAGTTGGCGCGCCTGCAGCCCAACCAGGCGCTCGAAGGCCGGGTTCACGACGAGAAAGCGGTAATCGCCGGGCGCTGCGTCCGCAACGATTTCGTGGAGGGCGGCGGGAAACGGCATCGTCTTGAAGAACTCGCGGAAGGTCTTCTCTTCTTGCCGCAGCTTCCCTTCGAGCGCCTTGGCGCCGGTGATGTCGGTGAAAGTCATCACCACGCCGTCAATGACATCCTCCTGCGTGCGGTAGGGCATGATGCGCACCTTGAACCAGGAACCGTCGTGGGTGGCGATCTGCTTTTCGCAGAAGATCAGCGTCCGCAGGACCTCTCGCGCATCGTCGGAAAGCTCCGGATAGAGCAAAGTGGAGGCGATGTCGGTGAGGGATCGCCCGACATCGGCCGGGATCAGCTTGAAAATCTTTTCCGAGCCGGTGGTGAAGCGCCGCACGCGCAGCCCCTTGTCCAGAAAGACGGTGGCGATCTCGGTGCTGTTGAGCAGGTTGTTCATGTCGCTGGTCGCCCAGGCGAGTTCGTTGAGCCTGGCGAGCTGCTCGGCGTTGACCGTCTGCAGCTCTTCGTTCATCGACTGCATCTCTTCCCTGGAGGTGGTCAACTCCTCGTTGGTCGACTGCAACTCCTCGTTGGCCGATTGCAGCTCCTCGTTGACGGCCCGGGATTCTTCCTGCGAGGTCTGCATCTCTTCGCGCAGCGCCCGGACTTCCTCCTGGGCGCGCCGCAATTCCTCCTTCATGTCGGCCGCTTCGCCGCTCGCGGCCGCGGTTCGGACGCGGCCCGCCGATTTGCCCTTGGGAGTGGCCACGTCGCGAAAGACGATCATCACCAGTCCCCGCAGCGCCTCCGGCTCGGTGAGGGCCTTAATGGTGAGATCGACCGTCTGCACCGCACCGTCTCCCCGAATCTCGACCCCGCGCACGGTCACCTCTCCCTTCTCCCGAACCGCCTTCTGGAAGGCGCCGAGAAGCTCATGACGCAGCCCCTCGCGGGCCATGGCGAAGAGATTCCAGTTGGCCTTGCCGGCCGCCGGCTCCAGATATTTGCCCGTGCGCCCGCTGATGTAGAGGATATCGCCCAGATCGTTGGCCAGCACGGCCGAGGGTGAATAGTGCTGCAGCAGCAGCCGATCGGCCTGCACCTGCAGACTCTCAAGGGCAGGCGGGGCGTTCGGCGCCGCTCCACGCGTCTGCCCCGGCGAGGCGGAAAACGGGGTCGGGAATGCGACAGCCACCTCTCCCGCCGCCGATTCGCGACGCCGGAAGATACGCGATTTGCCGCTCTGCGCGGAAAAGAGTCTGGTATGGCCGCCGACCGATTCGGAGCTGCCGAGAACCAGCAGGCCGCTGGGGTTCAGACTGAAGTGAAAGAGCGGCAGCAGCTTTTTTTGCAGCTCGGGGCTCAGATAGATCAGCAGGTTGCGGCAACTGAGGATGTCTAGCTTGGTAAAGGGGGGGTCCATGATGAGGTTCTGGGTGGCAAAGGTCACCAGATCCCGAATCTTCTTGCCGACGCGGTAGCCGTTTTCGACCTGAACGAAAAAGCGGCTCAGCCGCTCGGGCGTTACGTCCGCGGCGATGTTGGCGGGAAAGAGCCCCTGACGTGCCCTGTCGATGGCGTCCGGATCGAGATCGGTGGCGAAGATCTGCACCGAAGGCCCCCCCTTGGGCTTGGCGGTCTCCAGCGCTTCGCGAAGAATGATGGCCAGGGAATAGGCCTCCTCCCCCGTCGAGCATCCGGGGACCCACGCCCGCAGCGTCTGCCCGGCAGGAAAGGGCGCGAGAAACTCCGGCAGAATGACATTCCGCAACTCTTCCCACACCTCGGGGTCGCGGAAGAAACTCGTCACCCCGATCAGCAGCTCCTTGAAGAGGAGCCCCACTTCGTGCGGATTCTCCCGCAGGTAGCGCACGTAGGTGTCCATCCGGTCGATCTGGTGGATTCCCATGCGCCGCTCGATCCGGCGGCTGATCGTCGCCTTTTTGTACAGGGAGAAGTCGTTGCCGGTGTGCTCGCGCAGCACGATGACGACCTTATCCAGAGCGCTGCGGTCCTTTTCATCCAGGGGCGACTCGGCCCTTGCGATGCTGGGGGCGTGGCGCAGATAGGCCATCATCTTCTCCGGCAACTGCTCCGCCGGCGCCACCAGGTCGGCCAGTCCGGCGTCGATGGCGCTTCTGGGCATGCTGTCGAATCTGGCCGAGGCCGGCTCCTGCACCAGCACCACTCCGGCCTTCTCCTTGATCGCCCGAAGCCCCATGGTGCCGTCCGAACCCATCCCCGAGAGGATGACGCCGATGCTGCGCTCCTGACAGTCCTCGGCCAGGGAACGGAAGAAAAAATCGATGGGGAGGCGCAGGCCGCGGGGCGCCGCCGGTTCGAAGAGGTGCAGCGCCCCGTGCAGAATCGACATGTCCTTGTTGGGCGGGATCACATAGACGCAGTCGGGCCGGACCTTCATCCGGTCTTTGGCCTGAAAAACCTCCATGGGGGTGATCCGCTGCAACAGTTCGGTCATGATCCCCTTGTGGGTCGGGTCCAGGTGCTGCACCACGACGAAGGCGACCCCGCACTTTTCGGGGACGTGCCCGAGGAACTGCTCCAGCGCCTCCAGCCCGCCGGCGGAGGCGCCGATGCCGGCGACGGGAAAAGGAATTTCTTTTGCGGAATCGGAAGGATGAATGGCGGATTTTGGGGTCGGCTCAGCCTGTGACGGCTTTCGCCTTCTCTGCTCGCTGGTGGGCACGTTGCGTTTCTCCGCCTTGGAGGGACGAGCTGATGATCGACTCGGCGGCATTGCCCGAGTACGAGAGTCAAGTGTATCGCGCTCGCTTCTTTGATACAAGCGCGCGTTAACACGAGCCGATCTCGTCGCGTATCCGCGACGGCGGGGCGCATGTGCGGGACGCTTCCTATTCGGTCCCTTCGAGTCTGAGTGTCGGGAACTTTTCGCGGAAGAGGCGCTCGCTCTCCTGCATGAGCATTGTTCCCTCGGCGATTTCCTGCTCCCCCCGCTCGACTTCCGCCTGGCCGCTTTTTACCCTCTTCTCGCCGGACACCACCAACTCAGACCCCCGCGCCCAATCTTTCGCAAGCTGCCTCTGAAGATCGACCAACACCTGTTCATCAGTCGCATGTTGCCGCATAAAATCGCCCATGTCCGGCGGGCCCCCGGCACACGCTGTGAGCGACACGGTGAGCACTCCTGCAGCGAAAAGCATCGGAAGTTTTTTCATAATCCACCTCTTCTTGGATGTGGGGGATCTGTTCGTCTCGGTGCCGCCCCTGGGCTATTTCAACAGGCCGCCTAAACTATAGCCGAAGATGAGTATTTTCCTTTTTTAAATTGAAAAGAACGCCGTCATGCTCCAAGCCGTTGCCATCCGCCCTCGTGACTTTCTGCTATAGTGAGAGATTGTTGAATCCTTCCTGCCCTGTCGCAGCAACTTCCGAGGTGCCGATGAGCAACGACCCTGGTAATGATCCATCCACTGGCAAAACTGGTCCCAAAATCCCCGCAGAAGATATCCTCGACACCTTGTGGGAGCCATTGCTCGTACTTGAAGAGGATCTGCGCGTCCAGTCGGCCAATGAGGCCTTTTACATTCACTTCCAGGTGAAACCGGACGAAACGGTCGGAAGGAAGGTGTACGACCTGGGCAATGGGCAGTGGGACATTGCGCTCCTGCGTGAACTGCTGGAGGAGGTGCTTCCGAATGAACGTTTCTTCAGGAATTTTGAGATTCAACACACCTTTGACCACATTGGCAAGCGAACGCTGCTTCTCAATGCTCGGCGTATCGATAATCTACAGTTGATCCTGCTCGCGATGGAGGATGTTACCGGGCGCAAGGAGAAGGAGGCGCTGCAGGCGGCCAAGGCAGCGGCTGAGGAGACCAGTCGTGCAAAGAGCGAATTCCTGGCCAACATGGGTCATGAGATTCGCACCCCCATGACGGCCTTTATGATGGCTCTCGAACTCTTGTTGCAGATCGACAATGATCCCGAACGTCGCCAACTCCTGACAATGGCCGATCAAGCGGCGAAGAGCCTGTGCGAGCTCCTCGAAGATATCCTCGACTTCTCCCGAATCGAGGCGCAAGGGATAGAAATTGAAGAGGAGCCGTTCAACCTTCATGCCTGCCTGCAAACCACCATCCAAATGATGAGGGGAAAGGCCGGCGAAAAAAATCTCCAACTGGATGCCGACATTCCCCCGGAGATCCCTGACGCGATCATCGGCGATTCGGACCGGCTGAGACAGATTCTCCTCCATCTGATCGACAATGCCATCAAGTTTACCGACCAAGGCGAAGTACGGATCTCGGTCCGAAACTGCAGTGACAATCTTGAATTTTCCGTCAGCGATACCGGTATCGGCATCCCGGAAGATAAAAGCGGGGTCATCTTTCAGCATTTCAGTCAGGGGGACGGCTCGTTCACCCGCAGGCACGGCGGCACCGGGCTGGGGCTGGCCATATCCAAGGGGCTTGTCGAACTCATGGGCGGACAGATCGGAGGGAAAAACCGTCCCGGGGGCGGGAGCGTCTTTTTTTTCACTCTACCGCTCAAGGCTGCCGTGAAAGACGGGACCGCCTCGCCCGGTGCGCGGGTCGAAGCGGCGGCCGCATCCGATCCCACGGTCCGCATTCTCCTGGCCGAGGACGAACCGATGATCCGGGAGATGATCCATAAGGTCTTTACCCATCGCGGGTGGCAGACTGAAACCGCCGAGAATGGCGCTGTGGCTGTTCAGAAGTGGGAAAAAGAAGGGTTCGATCTGATCGTGATGGATCTTCAGATGCCGGAGATGAACGGCCTGGAAGCCACCCGTGCCATCCGGCAGAACGAAGATGGCCGGCGAATCTACATTCTCGGTCTGACCGCCCACACCCGCCGCGAGGTCAAGGCGGAATGTCAGGCCGCGGGCATGGATAATGTTCTGACAAAGCCGGTGCAGATGAAAGAGCTTTGCTCGGCAATCG
The DNA here is from genome assembly GCA_029289095.1 of Desulfuromonadales bacterium. Lineage (GTDB taxonomy): Bacteria > Desulfobacterota > Desulfuromonadia > Desulfuromonadales > JACZKF01 > JARFUG01. Next base: position 11,994 of record JARFUG010000049.1, on the reverse strand, counting down.
AATGCTACCTTTCGTTGACGAGCGCATCATTTCCAACAGATGTTTAGGGAATGTAGGTGTTGGCTATGTGAGCTTCACTTGATGTCACTTCTGCCTCCCCTCGTGCCAAGAGGACAGAGATCCTGCCGAAACCGAACCGATAGATTTTCGACAAGCTCATTCATGGCCGATGCGAACAGGGGCGCGTTCCCCTCGGCGTGGGGAGGGCTCGCGAAGCGATAGATTCGATGAAAGAGGATCTCAGATTCCCCGGCGGTCCTCATCAGCGAAATTCCCACCGCCAGCATCGCCCGCCACTCCCCTTCGCTCTGCTCCCAGGCGAAGGTATGGATTCTCCCGCTGAGCTCCAACGGCGGAAAAGAGGGATCAGCGCCCATCGATACCGAGGGGAAGAGCTCCCCCGCACTCAAGTCCCGCCCCAGGGATTCGGCCACCATCCTTCCGGGAGGGGCAACCCACTGGTAGGCCCCGGAAAAGCTCACTTCGCCTCCCGGCCTCAGAACGGTCATTTCCGCCCGCTCGTAAGGACTGGCGGCCGTGAATTCCCGGATTCGCACCCCCTCATCGAAGGAGTGAAGACAATCGACGGGCGGCGGCGCATAGTCGAGGTGGTAAAAAACCGTCGCAGGCTTCGGTTCGGGGAGGAGCCCGCCGCACCCTCCGGCCGAGAGGGTGACGACCAAGATAAGAAAAACCAGCAAAGCGGATCGGACCATCGGATCACCTCGTGAAAGGGTCTCGCTCCTCCCGGCGCTCAAGGATTCGCCCCGGTTCCCGACGCAGTGAACGGACCAACTGGTCGATTTCGGCTACCAGGAGATTGACCTGTTGAAGAGTGCGCTCCAGAAGGGAGATGGACCGGCCGACCTGGCGGTCCCAGGAGCGCACCGCCTCTTCTCCGGCGCTCGCCATCCCCTCCATCCTCCCGGCGATGTCGGCAAGGGCGCCTGAGGGCACCTCGTCCAACTGAGCCGCCAGTGTCTCGCTGACGCGGCGCAGCTCTTTGGCTGTGATGGAAAGGTCCCGCAGGATGGTTCGCCACTGGTCGGGCGCGTCCTCGCCGCCGAGGGTCTGGAGAATCGCCTGCAGGCCGGCGGAGGCTTCGCGCACGTTTTCAAGGGTCTGCTGCAGATCGGGATCGGCCAGAAGGTCTGCAAGTCGGTTCCCGGCATCGCTCCACTCTTTGATCAGATCCCCGATGGCGCCAAAATCGATATCGCCCACCCCCTGCGCCACGCGCCGTGCCGTCTCCAGGAGTTGATCCATATCGCTGGGGCGGTTGGGAAGAACCGGGTACCGCGGATCGAAGGGAAGTTCCGGCCGGGTCACTACTGTTTCGTCCTGCGTTCGCCTCAGATCGAGGGTGGTCAGTCCGGCGATCAGTTGCTGCGAGAGCTGCAGGTACATGGTGTCGTCGACCTGAAAATCCTCCCGAATTTCCAACTGGACCCTCACCATGCGGTCGCCGGGAGCCAGATCGATCGCCCTCACTTCCCCGATGTCGATCCCCAGGTACCGGACCGCCGCCCCTCTTTCCAACCCCTCGACCGGGCTGTCAAAGAAGCTTTCATACCTTTGCTTCGCTTCGAAAGGTCCGATCAATCCAACGAAGACAAGGGCGATGACCCCCAGCCCAAGACCGAGAAGAACGAAAATGCCGAGCCTGAAGGGGGCGATCCGGTCATCTGCCATCTTCTACCCCCCCCTCCTTAGTAGATGTGATAGATGAAGTTGAAAAGGGTGTCGGTGAGGGCGATGAACAACAGGGCGATGATGAACGAGGAGCTCGCACCTTGCCCCACCGCACCGGAATCCGCTATGCGCATCCCCTGAAAGCAGCCGATCAGTCCGATCAACCCGGAAAAGACAACGATCTTGGCCAGCCCGAAGAAGAGAAAACTCGCATTCATGGCGTCTGCCGCCCCAGTGAGATAAGCCAGGGGGGAGAGCTGTGGAATCCAGAGGGTGATGACCATCCCTCCCAGAATGGACGAGGCGGTGGTGATCATCGCAAGGAGGGGGGCGGCCAGAAGGAGGGCGAGGACCCGCGGAAGGACGAGCTCACCCACCGGATCCATTCCCCTTGCCCACAATGCATCAATCTCCCCCCCGGTTTTCATCGATTCCAGTTTTGTGGCGAAGGCGACCCCCGACCGGCCCGCCAGAAGGATGGCGGTGAGCAGCGGCCCGATCTCCTGAATGGTGAGGATGGTCACCACTTGGGCGATCCGCGCCTCGGCTCCGAAGGGGGACATTGTCGCCTTCGCCTGAATCCCGATGACAAAGCCCATCATAAAGGAGAGGCCGGCCAGCAAAACCATGGCGTCGGCCCCCGCCCTCTGAAGCTGAAAAAGGATTTCTTTCAGCCGCAGTCGACGCGGCCGTCGCACTGCTGCGCCCGCTGCCAGAAGGAACCTGCCGGTGAAAAGCGTCACGGCACACACGCCGTCAATATGGCTCCGGGTGCGCAGGCCGAGGCGTGTCACCGGGTCGACGTTCTGCCCTTTCATCCATGCTCCCCGCCTGTGATCGTTTCGGTGCCCCCTGTTGGAGTATAGAAAAAATTAAGATTCGTTCAAGCGACCCCGTTGTTCCCACCTTCGCTAAATTGCATCCCGAACCGGACCTGATATCTTTCTGGTTCAGACCGGAGCGGCCCATGAACATCCTTCTTATCTACCCGGAGTTTCCTGACACCTTCTGGAGCTTCAAGCATGCCCTGAAGCTCGCGCACAAACGCGCCGCCTCGCCTCCCCTGGGCCTGTTGACCGTAGCGGCCATGCTGCCCAAGGGATGGGGGAGGCGCCTGATCGACCTGAACGTCACCAAGCTCACCGCCAGGGATCTGAAGTGGGCCGATGCTGTCTTCATCAGCGCCATGCTGGTGCAAAGGGAGGCGGCCCGGCAGGTCATCTCCCGGTGCCGTCAGGCTGGGCTCCTTGTCATTGCCGGTGGCCCGCTTTTCACCAGCGAGCACGCGCAGTTCGAGGAGGTCGATCACTTCGTGCTCAATGAGGGGGAGCTGACCCTTCCCCCCTTCCTGGCCGATCTTTCGCAGAGTCGGGCAAAGCGCGTCTATACGACATCCGAATTCGCCGACATCGGCACCTCGCCCGCCCCCGCGTGGGAGCTGCTCGATATGCGGCGCTATGCCGCCATGAGCCTCCAGTATTCCCGAGGGTGTCCATTTCAGTGCGAATTCTGCAACGTCACAGTCCTGTTCGGCCATCACCCGCGCACCAAGAGCACCGCCCAGGTTCTCGCCGAGCTCGATGCCCTCTACGATCTGGGATGGCGCGAGAGCGTCTTTTTTGTCGACGACAACTTCATCGGCAACAAGAAACACCTCAAGACCGACCTCCTGCCGGCCCTTATCGAGTGGCGAAAGAGCAGGGGCGGTCTTTCCTTCTACACCGAAGCGTCCATCAATCTGGCCGACGACGAGGAACTGGTGGAGCTGATGGTTCAGGCTGGGTTCGACATGGTCTTTATCGGCATCGAGACCCCCGACGACGCAGGCCTCGCCGAATCGGGGAAAGTTCAGAACCAGAGACGCGATCTCGTGGAGGACGTCAAGCGGCTGCAGCGCTCCGGGCTGCAGGTGCTGGGCGGGTTCATCGTCGGTTTCGACAGCGACACCCCGGAGATCTTCCAGAGGCAGATCGACTTCATTCAGAAAAGCGCCATCGTCACGGCGATGGTCGGACTCCTTCACGCTCTGCCCGGGACGCGGCTCTATGAGCGGTTGAAAAAGGAGAATCGCCTCCTGGCCGATTCCACGGGGGACAACGTCAGCCTCTCCACCAACATCGTTCCCACGATGAGTCTGGAGGCGCTTCAGGAGGGATACAAATCGATCCTGCGCACCCTCTACTCCCCCGAGCGCTACTATCAGCGCATCAAAGCGTTCCTGCACGATTTTCGTCCGCCGCAAGGCCAGGGGCCGCTGAGCTTCCATTACAAGTTGGCCTTTCTCCATTCCATCTACCGCCTCGGGATTCTGGGGTGCGAGCGTGCGCATTTCTGGAAAATCGTGTTCTGGACCCTCTTCAGGCGCCCTCGCCTGATGCGCCAGGCGATTACGCTGGCGATCTACGGCTATCATTTCCGTATCATCAACAAAAAATATATCTTGCACTGACACTGCGGCGCCGCGCGGCAGTGCCGTTGCAGGCAAAGTGAAAATCTGAGAGGGCGCCATGCGTAAAAAGATCATCGGGCAGACCGAAGAGGGGGTGTCGGACGAAGGGGAATGGCTCGACCTGGAAACCATGGCCAGTGTCGAAATCAGCTCAGAGGATGCCGATCATCCGATCGAGTCGGCCATCCGGCCGGGGAGCAAAGGGTGGCGGGCTGCAGAAGGGGGTGAACAGGTGGTCCGCTTTGTCTTCGACGAAGCCCGGAGGATCAGGCGGATTCGGCTCGTTTTTCACGAAGAGCAGCACGAGCGCACGCAGGAATTCTCCCTCGCCTGGTCGGGGGAGAACGACCCTCACCTCCGGGAGATCGTGCGCCAGCAGTACAATTTCAATCCTGCGCACAACGCCCGCGAAGTTGAAGACTACAAGGTCGACCTCCACAAAGTGAAAGCGATCGAACTTCGCCTCCGGCCGGATATCAGCGGCAAAGACGTGCGAGCGTCTCTTGGCCTGATCCAGATCGCCTAGTGTCCCGTTTGGTTAGTCGGGTCAGAGAATTCTGAGCATTTTGGTTGCTGTCAAGGCGCGTCGACGCAGGCCAAGCCAAAGCTAAGCCGAGGAGGCGCAACGCAGACAGCGGGCAAAAGGACCAGAATTAATGGATAGGACTAACCATCGGGACACTAGGAGCCGCGCTTTGGCCCGCTCAGCCGACGAACAGCAAAATGGCAAAGTAATGGCTGGCGCTCCCGGCCAGAACGAACAGGTGCCAGATCCCATGAAAGAACGGCCGCTTCTTGTCGAAGATGTAGAAAATGAGACCGGAAGTGTAGAGCAGTCCCCCCGCAACAACGAGTGCCAGTCCCGTTGGAGCCAGCGCCAGCTTCAGGGGAGCCCAGGCGACGATGAGAAGCCAGCCCATGAGCAGGTAGAGGACGACGGGGAAGACCCGTCGCTCGTCCCGCTTACGTGCTCGTAAATGATTCCCGTGAAAGCGAGCCCTCAGTTGACGGCCAGCAGGGTCAACCCCAGACTACGAAGCCAGCCGGGGAAAGGCTGGCCTCGCCCCCGAGAGCGCCGGACACGACTACCCCCGCCTCGGTCATCCCCTTCGAATCGGAGCACAAGTTCATGGCGACTCTTCACCGCACCCCGGAAGGGGGGAGGGCGTGTATCTGAAAGGGGCTCCGGAGAGAGTGTTGGAGCGGTGTCATCGGCAGGCGGCTGCCGGCGGGGAGGAGCGTCCCCTCGACAGCCTCTTCTGGCGCGAAAAGATCGATCGCCCGCCGGGGGGAGCGCACTCTGGCCCTCGCCCGGATGCCGGCCACCGCAAGGGAGAAGATAGCCTTCGAGGACGTGCGCGGGGAATTGGTCCTCCTGGGCTTTCTCGGGATCATCGACCCCGCGCGCGAGGAGGCCGC
>JARFUG010000049.1:0-6334 GCA_029289095.1 Desulfuromonadales bacterium | reverse complement strand
AATTGGTCCTCCTGGGCTTTCTCGGGATCATCGACCCCGCGCGCGAGGAGGCCGCCGCTTCCGTCGCCCAGTGCCGAACCGCCGGCATCCGGGTGAAGATTGATCACCGGCGATCACGCCCTGACGGCCGCGGCCATCGGCCAGCAGGTGGGGTTGGGGGGACGCGTAGCGGTGACCGCTACGTTCTGGGCGCCATCGCCCTCATCCTCCTTCTGCAGCTTCTCTTCACCTATCTTCCCATCATGCAACGCCTCTTCCGAACGGCCGCGCTCCCGGCCGGGGGATGGCTGCGACTAATCGCCTTCACCTTCTCGATCTTCATCCTCGTGGAACTGGAAAAATCGCTCTTCCGATTTCGGGACCGCCGAAAGCGCATGGGTAAACGGTAGTGTTCTCAAGAAGTTCTGACGGACTTCGCCTCGTGGAGATTGACCGTGCTCTTGATCGGACTTAAATGTTCAAGCACCACCCAAGTTGGGCACTCTGCCGGAAAGGCGCGGTGAGATCGGTTGAATTCCCCCTTCGTCCGGCTATTCTCTCCAGAAGTGTCCTAAATCGGAGGATATCCATGAGATCCGTCAAGGTATGGCCTGGTAAGCCCTATCCACTGGGAGCGACTTGGGACGGTCAAGGGACGAACTTCGCCGTTTTTTCCGAAAATGCCGATAAGATCGAACTTCTCCTCTACGATCCGGACGATGTGACCCAACCGGAGGTAATCTTGCCCCTGGAGCACCGCCACGGTTACGTCTGGCACATCTATCTGCCCGAGGTCATCCCCCCCCAGCTTTACAGTTATCGGGCGCACGGCCCCTACGAACCCTCAGCCGGGCATCGGTTCAATCCCGCCAAAGCCCTGCTCGATCCCTACGCCAAGGCCATTGCGGGAACGATCGAGTGGAACGAAGCCCTTTTCCCTTACCCCCTGGGCTCCCCCGAGGAAGACCTCACCCTGGATAACCGGGATTCCACCCCTTATCTCCCCAAATGCGTGGTGACAAATCCATATTTCGACTGGGAAGGAGACCGTCATCCCGGGACCCCATGGAGTCACACGGTCATTTACGAGGTGCATGTCAAGGACATCACAAGGCGCCACCCCCAGGTGGAGACGACGCAGCGAGGGACGTACGCCGGGCTTGCCTCGCCGGCCGTGATCGACTATCTCACCAAACTTGGGATCACGGCGGTGGAGCTTTTGCCGGTCCATCACCATGTGGATGATTGGCTGCTCAAGAATAACGGGCTGGTCAACCACTGGGGGTACAATACCATCGGATTCTTTGCCCCGGACAGCCGCTACAGCAGTCTCGGTGCACGAGGGGAGCAGGTCAACGAATTTCGCTGGATGGTCAAACAGTTGCACAAGGCGGGGATCGAGGTCATTCTGGACGTCGTCTACAATCATACCGCCGAAGGAAACCACCTGGGACCGACCCTGTGTTTCCGCGGGCTGGACAATTTATCCTACTATCAGCTCAATCCCGAAGACCGGCGCTACTACATGGATTTCACCGGCTGCAGCAATGGCCTGAACATGGCGCACCCCCAGGTGACCCAGTTCATCATGGACAGTCTTCGCTACTGGGTCAACGAGATGCACGTCGATGGCTTCCGCTTCGATCTGGCCTCCGCTTTGGCGCGCGAACTGCTGGAGGTAAACTATCTGTCGGCCTTCTTCGACATCATCCATCAGGACCCCGTTCTCTCTCAGGTCAAGCTCATTGCCGAGCCGTGGGATCTTGGGGACGGCGGGTACCAGGTCGGGAAGTTCCCTCCCCTTTGGGTCGAATGGAACGGAAAATACCGGGATACGATGCGCAGCTTCTGGAAGGGGGAGGAGAGCGGGGTTGCCGAGGTCGCATACCGCCTTTCAGGGTCGAGCGACCTCTACCAGTTGACCGGCCGCAAGCCGTACGCCAGCATCAACTTCATCACCGCCCACGACGGCTTTTGCCTGCGGGACCTGGTGAGCTATAACGAGAAGCACAATGAGGCGAACGGTGAGGAGAACAGGGACGGCTCGGACGACAACCAGAGCTGGAACTGCGGGGTGGAGGGACCTACGGACGATCCGGACATCAAGCGTCTGCGGATACGGCAGATGCGCAATCTGATGGCGACCCTTCTCCTCTCACAGGGAGTACCGATGCTTCTGGGAGGTGATGAGTTCGGGCGCACCAAGAGGGGGAACAACAATACATACTGCCAGGACAATGACTTCAACTGGTTCGACTGGGGAATCGACGAAGAGGGGCAGGAGTTTCTCGACTTCACCCGCAGGCTTATCGAATTTCGCCGCGAACACCCCGTCTTCCGGCGCAGACGCTTCTTTCAGGGGCGGCCGGTGCATGGCTCTGAAATCAAGGATATCACCTGGTTCAAACCGGACGGCAGCGAGATGAGCGAGGAGGACTGGAACGCCGGGCACGTCCGCACCATCGGAATGCGGCTGGATGGGAAAGCTCTGGGAGAGATGGACGAGCTGGGTCAACCGATCGTGGACGACACCTTTTTGCTTTTGCTAAACGCCTGGTGGGATGATCTGGAGTTCCGACTGTCCGAGGAAGAAGAGCCCTGGGAGAGAGTCTTGGACACATTCGAGCAGGACCCCTTCGAAACGGACGATCTTGCCGGTGGACAAGTCTATCTCCTGCGGGGTCGCTCCCTCGCCGTCTTTCGCATCCCCATGCCTCCCGCGCTCCTTCCGTGAGGACAGTGAAAATTTGCCCACCCCGTGCATGGCATGACGAAATAGAGCCGCGGGTCGGGTCGGCAATGCTCAACCAGTTTTCCATTTAAGTCCGCCACCTCTATATGGGGCCGCTCCTTTCGGGCGGCCCCTCGATAGCTGATGATTTATTTGTGCCGGTACATTTCTCTGCCAACCTCATTACCCTGGGCTTTTCAGACACAGAAAAAGAGCCACTTTCATCCTCTGCGATGGAGCGCCTTTTTCGTAGGTCAGGGATTGCAGAATCCTGACACACCCCCTATCCGGCAAGGGAAAATAAGGAGGAACAGAAAATGGAAGAATACAGGGGGCAGGATAGGGGGCAGATCAGACTGGAGCGCGGGTCATTTTTGTTGATGCTCGCCCTGGTAACCGTGATGTTCCTTTTTTTGCTCAGGCCGTTTTTCAGTGCGGTGTTCTGGGCCTGCGTCATAGGTCTCTTGTTTCAACCCCTGAATCAACGGTTTTTGAAACTATGGGGAAACCACCCTAATTTGGCGGCGTTGACAACCCTGGCCGTTTGCGTGGTCATCGGCATCGTCCCCTCGCTGTTCATTCTTGGCTCCTTTTTTCAGGAAGGCGCCGCCCTGTACCAACGTCTGCAGAGCGGCGAAATCGATCTTGGAAGATATCTCGAACGCGTGCGCGAGGCGTTTCCTGCGGCCCAGCTTTTTCTGGAGCGGTTGAATCCCGGAATGGGCGATGTCATGGAGCAACTTTCCGGTGCGGCCATCGCCGTCAGCGGTTATATCGCCCAACATGCGGTGCAGCTTGGCCAGGGCGCTTTGAAGTTCTTTGTCAGCCTCGCCCTGATGCTCTACGTCGCCTTCTTCCTGCTGCGTGACGGACCTGCACTGGTAGCCTTGCTGGTACGTGCGCTGCCGCTGGGAGATAAACGGGAACGCCTGTTGTTCGCCAAGTTCGCCGAAGTCACCCGCGCCACAGTCAAAGGAAATCTGGTGATCGCCATCTTGCAGGGCGCCTTGGGGGGGGTGATGTTTTGGTTCCTCGGCATCCCAGGCGCATTGCTATGGGGGGTAGTGATGATCATACTGTCTCTAATCCCCGCAGTTGGAGCGAGTTTGATCTGGGGACCGGTCGCAATCTATCTGTTCGCCGTCGGTCAATGGGTGCAGGGTCTGGTTCTGGTCGTATTCGGTATTGGCGTTATCGGTCTTGTGGATAACGTCCTGCGCCCGATTCTCGTGGGGCGCGACACCAAACTGCCGGATTATATCGTGCTGCTCTCGACACTCGGCGGCTTCGTGCTCTTCGGGATAAACGGGTTCGTAATCGGTCCGTTGCTCGCCGCACTCTTCATCGCCTTCTGGGGCATCTTCATGCGGGAGTTCAACCCGCCTCAAACCACATCTGAAAAAATCGATTCCGCTGCAGGTGATGCGTGAGCCAGGCCGCAACTATTAACAGATTAATGTTAGACAGCGCTCGCCAACTTGAGCCCAATGATCCCGGTGACCACCAGCAGCAGGCTCACAATCTTGAGAGTCGCCATCACCGATGCCGATGGCGAACGACGCCGGTTCGTTGGCAGCGTTATAAATGGGAGTCGCGCCGTCAGGCGCTGGTCAAGCAGTTGTCGTCAGTGGAAACGCTGGGGCGCACCAGCGTGATCTGCACCGACAAAACAGGGACACTGACCCGCAACGAAATGACCGTGCGGGCGATCTGGAGCGGCGGGGCGCATTTCGAGGGCACCGGAACCGGCTACGATCCGCGAGGGGAGATTCGATGAGGGAAGGTCTTGGCCTTGTAAATCCGTCCGTCCCCACTGGTTGATGAACGCACCAGGGTCGTCCCTGGGCGGCTGCGTAACGAAGCAAACGCAGCATCTCGCATAAAGTGCTTTGTGCGACAGAGGGACTCCCTCAGCTCCCAATGACGATCTCTCTGGCCTCTCGTCTGTGATTTGATATTCTCAGAGCAACCGAGGGGTTCCTTAGGAGGGAGGCAAGCAATGCCTGAAACACAACGCCGGCAGATCGATGATCTTCTACACGGAAGTGAGCTGCTCCAAGGCATTTTCGACACCATCCAGGACGGTATCCTTATCGCTGATCGGGAAAAGCGAATCATTTACGTGAATCTCAGTGCCGAAAGGCTCCTGGGGACATCCCGCCACAACCTCATGGGAACCAAGGCGCAGGAGATTCCTTTGACGATGCACTACAGCGGCGGAGAGGAAGTGCCGCGCGAAAGCCGTCCCTTTGAAGTCGCCTTCAGCGAAAATCCTGTCGGAAAGCCCCAACAGGTTATCCTCAAGCGCCCGGATGGCAGCACCCTTCCTGTCCTGTTCAACATCCAGCGCAAAGGCGAGGAGCTTACGGTGGCGATCCTCACCGACAGCAGCAACCTGATGCGCCGCCAAATCCAAACCGAAGAATATTATCAAATGTTGGCCCATGACTTCCGCACCCCGCTCTCCGTCATTCTCGGACATACCGAGCTTCTGCAAGGAGGAAAGTTCGCCCCTGAAGGCATCGACCTCTCCCTGAGCGCCATTCGTGAGGCGGGAGAGCAACTGGAAAAAATGGCAGAAGAGATGAGCGACCGGCTGATGCTGGAAAGCGGTCACTTCGCACTGAATAAAGAAAAGACTCGACTCGACCTACCGATCCGGGAGGTTGTTTCCCTGCTCTCCTCAAGAGATACCAGGCACCACTTCGATCTTCAGGTTCCAGAACTGGCGCCAATAGAGGTGGACATCTATCGGATGAAGCGGGTGCTCCTCAATCTGATCACCAACGCCACTAAATACTCCCCCGAAGGCTCCACAATTCGAGTCAATGCCTGGGAAAACAGTAAGGGAATAATGTTTACGGTCAGTGACGAGGGGCGGGGAATCGAGGCCGAAGACCTCCACTACGTCTTCGATCCTTTTTACATCACCCGTGTCGGTAAAGAAAAGGGGGGCGTCGGACTTGGTCTTTACATCGCACGCCTGATCATGGAAGCGCACGATGGGCGCATTTACGTCTCCAGCACCAAGGAGGGGACTTCATTTGCTCTTTTCCTGCCGAAAACCAGTCACTGAAAACCCCAACGGTAATCCGGATCGACTGGAGTAGCCCCGATAGATTGAGTCACTCGGGAACGGATTTCTTACAATCCCTGAGTTCTGAGAACACCAATGCCTTATGCGGGAGCATTCGCTAATGATAGCGAAGCCTGCAACCAGGACTAACCGAAGGTGGCGAGCAGGGGCACAAGAACATCCTGGTGCTTCTTTTTCACATACCTTCACGAGCGAGTACGGGCAATCACGGACAGATCGTTAGCAGAATGTTAGCAAATTTCAGGCACACCAAAAAACAAGGGCCTAGCCTCATTCGGCCAAGCCCTTGTTTTTTCTGGCGGAGGGGGTGGGATTCGAACCCACGGTACCTTGCGGTACAACAGATTTCGAGTCTGTCACCTTCGACCTCTCGGACACCCCTCCAGAAATTTACTGGATCGGTTTGGCGCGTTTTTTCTGTTCGCGGAGCTCCCGGAAGAAGCCGCTGAGCATGTCGCTGCAGCGCTCGCCGAGGACGCCTTCGGTCACCGCGACGCGGTGATTGAATCTCTCGTCCCGGGAAAAAT
>JARFUG010000048.1 GCA_029289095.1 Desulfuromonadales bacterium | reverse complement strand
CTGGCTCCTGGCTCCTGGCTCCTGGCTCCTGGCTCCTGACTCCTGACTCCTGACTTATGCCTTCTCCCTCTGAAATCCTTCTTGACATCTTCGGCTACCGCTCCTTTCGTCCCGGGCAGGAAGAGATCATCGCCACCTTGATGCGGGGGGAGGATGCCTTTGTCCTCATGCCGACGGGCGGGGGGAAGTCGCTGTGCTATCAGATTCCGTCACTGATCCGCCCGGGGGTGGGGATCGTCGTCTCTCCTCTCATCTCCCTGATGAAGGATCAGGTCGATGCCCTTCAGGCCAATGGGGTGCGCGCCTGCTGCTACAACTCTTCCCTCAGCGCCGCGGAGGCGCGGCAGGTGCTGGCGCAACTGCATGGAGGCACGCTCGATCTGCTTTACGTCGCACCCGAGCGCCTGATGAGCGAGGGGTTTCTCGATCGTCTGCGCGATCTCCCCGTGGCGCTCTTTGCGGTTGACGAGGCGCACTGCGTCTCCCAGTGGGGTCACGACTTCCGCCCCGAGTACGTCGAGCTCGGGCGACTGCGCCGCCTCTTTCCCGACGTCCCGATGCTCGCCCTCACCGCCACCGCCGACGTCCAGACCCGCGAGGACATCCGGCGTCGCCTTTCCCTGGAGAGCGCGACGCTCTTCTGCGCCGGATTCGACCGCCCGAACATCCGCTACTCGGTGGCTCAGAAAGTAAAGCCTTTCGATCAACTCCTCGATTTCCTGCGTCCCCGCGCGCTGGAGGCGGGGATCGTCTATGCCCTGAGCCGCAAGCGGGTGGAGGAGATCGCACGCAAACTCGCCGCCTCCGGGATATCCGCCGCCCCTTATCACGCCGGGCTCCCTGACGCTCAGCGTCGTGGGACCCAGGAAGATTTCCTTCGCGACGATCTGCAGGTGGTGGTGGCGACCGTCGCCTTCGGCATGGGGATCGACAAGCCGAACGTGCGCTGGGTCGTGCACTACGACCTGCCGAAGAACATCGAGAGCTACTACCAGGAGACGGGGCGTGCCGGGCGCGACGGCCTGCCGGCCGAGGCCCTTCTTCTCTTCGGGTACGGCGACATCGCCATCGCCCGCTCCCTCATCGAGGCGGGGGGAAATCCTGAGCAGGTGCGTATCGAACTGCACAAGTTGAATGCGATGATCGGCTTCGCCGAGCCCCTCACCTGCCGGCGCCGCACGCTCCTTGGCTATTTCGGCGAGCGCCGGGAGGAAGACTGCGGCAACTGCGACGTCTGTCTCGACCCCCCCGAGCGCTACGACGCCACCGAGCCCGCCCGCAAGGCTCTCTCCTGCGTCTACCGGGTCGGACAGCGCTTCGGCATGGGGCACGTCATCGAGGTGCTTCGCGGCGCCCGCACCCAGCGCCTTCTCGACCTCGGCCACGACCGCCTCTCCACTTACGGCATCGGCGCAGACCGCAGCGTCGAGGAGTGGAGCGCGCTGATGCGCCAGCTTCTCCACCGCGGCTACCTCGAGCAGGACGTGGCCCGCTACTCCATTCTTCGCCTGACGCCAAGGGCGCTTCCTCTTTTGCGGGGGGAGGAGACTCTCGAACTGTCGCGCCCGCGCCTGCGGATCCCCACTGCAAAAAAGAAGAGCGCCGCACCGGTGGAGAAGCGGTGCGACGCCCTTTTTCAGCGTCTTCGCGCGGTTCGCAAGGAGATCGCCGACCGCGAGGGGGTTCCCCCCTTTATTGTCTTCGGCGACGCGACCCTGTCGGAGATGTCGGCCGTTCAGCCGCTGGATGAAGAGTCGCTTCTGCAGGTGAGCGGGGTCGGCAAACACAAGCTCGCCCGCTACGGCGAGGCGTTTCTGGCGCAAATCCGGGCCTACTGCCGGGAACAGTAGGAAAAGATTCCCTCCGCCGGGAGACTGGGCGTGGTTTCACGCGACACGGCCCAAGACAGGAACCTTCGGGGCGGATTTTTTCTGTGCGAGCAGATTGAGCACGACGATCTGCAGGGCGCGGATCGTGAACGGCTTCGCCAGGTACATCAGCGAGCCGCTGCTGAAGCCGCAATCTTCAGGGTTGCCCGTGACCACGGCGATGGGGATCTGCCTCGTCGCCGTATCGGTCCTCAGCCGGCGGGCCAGGGAGAGACCGTCGCACCCGGGGAGCTTCACGTCCAGAAGGATGGCGTCGGGGCGCTCTCTTTTCGCTATTTCCCACCCCCTGAGCCCATCCTGGGCGGCAATCGCCTCGAAGCCGAGTTTGCGAACCACCTGCAGTTCGAACTCCAGCACAGCGGGGTCATCTTCCACGATCAGAATCCTGCCGTCCATCCCAGCCTCCCTCTTGTATGAATTTAATAATTAAATAGAATTAAAATCCAGTCAAGAGAGAAATCGAACTTCGTGTGGATTTCTACGTGATCTCCGGGCGGTCGCCCCGGGCGCGCTTGGAATAGAACGAAAAAAGACAGATGAAGACACCGGCCGTCATGGCGATTCCTCCCGCCAGGGCAAGAGGGGCGCCGGGGTCGCTGTTCACGGTGAAGAGGCCGATCGGCCTGTAGACGAGGTCGACGGGGCGAAGCCGCACCCCGGCCTCGGCGAGCTCGGGGGGGAGACCGTCCTGGGGGAAATACCACCCCCGCCAGATGAGGCGATCGGGATTGTTCAGCTCCAGTTCGAGGGCTGGGCGCACCGGGTTTTCACCTCTGGGAAAGACGCTGCCGTCCGGGCGGCGCATTGCCCAGGGATAAAAATCGTGGATCGTCAGGGTAGCCCCACCGTCCAGCGCGAAAACGGCGCCGGGGAGAAGATCGACGGCTCCGACTCCGGAAATCTGGGCGCGAATCCCGGCGGCCGCCTGCGAAAAGGAGAGGGGGACGACGACCAGGGAGCCGTGGATCAGGGGATCGTTGGTGCGGATCTGGTACCGTGAAATCTGCGTATCCCCCCTCAGCAGCACCATCGTGGAGGCGGCGTCGGGGATTGCCCTGGGGGTGCGCCGGAAAATCTCCACATCCTCCAACATCAGGTAGTGACCGGGGAAGGAGGGGATCGCCACCGTTTGCCCGACGGCGATGCGCATCCCCTCGTTGCGGAAGCCGTCGAAGCTCCCCCACACGTAGCCGGCCAGCGCCAGAACGAAGCCGAGGTGCAGCAGGTACTCCCCCGTCTTCCTCCAGCGACTTTTGAGGCGAAAGAGCCAGTCGAGGGTGCAGCACAGGGTGTTGATCCCCAGAAGGATGATGAGTATCCCCATCGCCGGGACCCACCACACGGCTTCGGGTTGCTGACTCCACGCCTGTGCGTACCACTGTCCGAGCGGCATGCGATCCATGGCGCCGAAAAGAGAGGGGCGCGACGGCATGTAGAGCGACCCGACGACCAGCAGAGCGACTGCGGCTGATGCGAGGACGATCGCCAGTTTCAGAGAACAGAGAAAATTCCAGAGTCGAACGGCGCTCACGGTCTTACTCCAGCGGGTGGTTGCTGCTCATGAGCAGCCCGATCCCGAGATAGGTGAAGAGAACAAGGAAAAATCCCGCCACCGAGAGAACGGCATACCCCGTTCCCTGCCACTGGCGCACGAACTTGGCGTGGCACATCCCGGCGTAGAAGAGCCAGATGAGGAACGACCACACCCCTTTGATGTTCCAGGAGAACCAGTATCCCCAGGCGACGTAGGCCCACAGCATCCCGGCGAGCATGCACAGGGTGAAGAAGACGAACCCCAGAAAGATCGACTCCTCGTTGAGTTTGCGCAACTGGGGCAGCGTGGGGAGCAGGGGGTGCGAGAGTCGGCGCTGCACGAGGTACAGGGTCCCGAGGCTGAAGGCCATGGCGAAAAAGGCGTAGCCGAAGAACGAGAAAGAGACGTGCAGGGTGAAAAGCGGGGTGTCAAGGGCCGGAATGAGAGGTGGCAGAGCCGGGTCTCTCGGCAGGACGCTCGCCAGCAGAAGGAGGTTCAGAAAAATGACGAAAAGGCCGACGCCGCCGATGCGGTAGCGAAGCTCGAAATAGAGATAGGTGGCGGCGAGCGCCCAACTGAAGAAAAACTGTGTGGCGAAGAGATTGGTGACGGGGAGGAACCCTGCCGCCCACCACCGCCACCCGAGGATGGCGGTCTGCAGGGCGAAGGCGCCGACGACAAGAATGAAGGCGCCCCGTCGCCAGGCGGGGCGGCGCACCTTCAGGTGGACGATGTACAGCAGGGCGGAGACGATGTAGGCGGCGAAACAGACGCCGATCAGGGTTGTGGTCATGAAATCATCCCATCGGACCGGAGTTGCGGATAAATTTGGTTACTTTTCGGGAAACGGAACGTTAACATAGGTCCAAAGGGCAGGCCAAGGAAAACCGGCATTGTCAACTTGGATTCACTGTGTCTGGTTGACAATGCGGGAGGTGCGTGTTAATTTCCGCCCATGTCGTCCGCACCCATCTACAGCATCCGCATGCATGCCACCACAGGGGGGGATCATCTCTGCGGCGCCGAGCGCCTCTCCACCTCCGAGACCCTCGACGGGATCGCGGCCTCCCTTGTGCGGCGTGCGCTCAGCCATCCGCGGGGGAGCGCCGACGCTCTGCGGCTGAGCGTCGACCGGGTCGAGCCCGAGAAGGTGCTTCGCGGGCGGCTCCTCGATGTGACGACCTGCGCCGTTGCCGACTGGCGCGGGGGGAGGAATGCGGCCCGCGCGTTTCTGGTCAAGGCGGGGGTCGCGGCAGGAGCCATCGACGCCGCCATGACAGATCTTGCCGCCGGTGCGGCTCCGGGAGGAAAGAACATGCGCGGAGCGATGCTCGTCGATGCCCGAAGCGGTCTGCGCCTCGAGCCCGACCCCGCCCGAGGGGTGCGGGCGAGCCGGATGGATCTTTCCTCCGAAGCCGAGCAGAGGCTGCGCGCAGAGCTCTCGCCCCGGAATCTGGATAATCCCCACGTACGCGAGGCCATCGTGCTGGCCGCCAAGGTCGCCGCCGCGCCCGGGATCGTGGCGGAGCTTTGCTGGTCCGACGACCCCGACTACACCGCGGGCTATATCTGCACGCCGCTGCACGGGTATCTGCGCTTTCCCCACCTGAAACCAGCAGGGGAGGCGATCGGCGGAAGGGCTTTCTTTCTGCAGCCCCAGTGCGATGTGGCCGAGACGATCGCTTTTCTGGAGGAGGCGGTGGTCCTTTTCGACGAGATCGGGGTGTTTCATCCGGATCGGAATTAAAAATTCTCACTCAAAGGGGCAGGCCGCATCGGATCGGACGGATCTGTCCGATCCGACATATCCGACTGATCAGACGCGGCGCGACCGGTTGCCGGGACGCCATCAGGAGCACGATGTGGAAAACTGGCGACAGGAGCTTGAGGAGTTGGATCGTACCGGGATGCGGCGCTCTCTGCGCACGGTGCAGGGAGCGCAGGGCCCCCGGGTGCGCCTGGAAGGGCGCGAGGTCCTTCTTCTGTGTTCCAACAACTACCTGGGGCTCGCCGCCCACCCGGCGGTGGTGGAGGCCGCCATCGAGGCGACGGCACGCTTCGGCGCGGGAACGGGGGCGAGCCGCCTGGTCTGCGGTGGGATGGAGCCCCATGCGGATCTGGAGGAGCGCCTTGCCGCCTTCAAGGGGACGCAAGGGGCGCTTCTCTTCAACACCGGGTATGCCGCCAACACCGGCATTCTGCAGGGGCTTCTCGGCCCCGACGACGTCGTCTTCTCCGACGCCCTCAATCACGCTTCCATCATCGACGGCTGCCGCCTCAGCCGCGCCCGCACCGTCGTCTACCCCCACGCAGATGCCGCCGCTCTCGAAGCGCTCATGGCGCGCGAGGCGCCGCAGCGAAAGGGACGCTGGCTCATCGTCACCGACGGCGTCTTCAGCATGGACGGCGATGTGGCGCCTCTGCCGGCGCTTGTGCGCCTAAAAGAGAAGTACGACGCTCTTCTTATGGTCGACGACGCCCACGGGACGGGGGTGCTGGGCGAGGAGGGGCGGGGGAGCGCCGAGCACCTGGGGTGCCTCGACGGCATCGACCTGCACATGGGTACGCTGGGCAAGGCTCTGGGGAGCTCAGGCGCCTATCTGGCCGCCGAACGCACCGTCCTCGACATCCTGGTGAACCGATCGCGCCCCTTCATCTTCTCCACCAACCTCCCTCCGTCCGCTGCTGCTGCAGCCCGGGCCGCCCTGCAGATCGTCGCGTCGCAGGAGGGAAAGGAGTTGCGCGCCTCCCTGCGGCGCAACCGGGAACTCTTCGTCGCCCGTCTTCGGCAGGAGGGGCTCGATCTGCTGGGGAGCGAGACCCAGATCGTCCCCGTTCTCACCGGGGAGCCCGCGCCGACAATGGCGGCGAGCACGCGCCTTCTTGAAGAGGGGATCTTCCTGCAGGGTATCCGCCCTCCGACGGTGCCGCAGGGGCGCTGCCGGCTGCGGGCGACGGTGATGGCCGACCATGCGCCCGCAGATCTGGAGAGGGCCGCCAGGGCGATCATCGATGCGGTGGGGGCGCCATGAAGGAGCTGACCCTTTCGGACGGTCGTCCCCTCGTCTGGCGCGAAGCCGGCAGCGGACCTCCTTTCGTTCTGCTGCACGGATGGAGCATGTCGGGCGCCGTTTTCGGCGAGGCGCTGCAGGCCCTCCAGGGCGATTTTCGCGTCCTTCTCCCCGATCTGCGTGGCCACGGTCGTTCCGGTGCAGGGGAGGGGTATTCTTTGGGCGACTTCGCCTCCGATCTCAGGGAGTGGATCGAGGCTCTCGATCTGCGCGAGGTGAATCTTCTCGGGTGGTCCCTGGGAGGGCAGGTCGCCATGGCCCTCCAGCCTCTGGTGCGCCCCCGAATGCGGCGGCTGATCCTCGTCGGCGCCACTCCGCGCTTTTCAGCCTCGGAGGGATGGCCCCATGGGCTCCCCGAGGTGCAGGTGCGGGCCATGGGGCGCGACCTTCGACGCGCCTATCTCCGAACGATGGAAGACTTCTTCGCCCTGCAGTTCGAGGGAGAGAGCCTCGATCGCGAACGCTACCGGGAGATCATCCGGTTTGCCGTGCGCGAGGGGAGCCTTCCCAATCCCGACGTCGTCCGCCGGGCGCTGGAGACGCTGCGCAGCGCCGATCAGCGCAGCGATCTTGCCGCCATCGACACGCCGACCCTCGTCATGCACGGGGAGATCGACCGCATCGTCCCGGTCGGGGCAGGGCGCTTTCTGGCGCGGCATCTGCCGTCGGCCACTCTGGCGCTTCTCCCCGAGACGGGTCACGCCCCCTTTCTGAGCCGACCCCGGGAAGTTTTCGAACGGTGGCGGGAATTTCTGCAATGAAGAGGGAAAAACGACTCGACCTGGAGAGGGTGCGGCGCAATTTTTCGTGTCATGCCGAGCAATACGACCGGTATGCCGTGGTGCAGAAGCGGGTGGTGAAAGGACTTCTGGAGCGCATCGGAGCCCGGAAGGTTCCGGCCGGTGAGGCGCTGGAGGTCGGGACAGGAACCGGCGAGCTGACCCGGGGACTCCTGCAGATCTGTCCGCAGGTGCGTCCCGTCGTCTCGGACCTGGCCCATGGCATGACGCGCCTCGCTTCGGAGCGTCTTCCGGGAATCGCCGCCATCGATGCCGACGCTCACGCGTTGCCGGTTCGCGGCGGCGCCCTCTCTCTCGTCTATTCGTCCTCGGTCTACCAGTGGGTGGAGGATCTCCCCCTCGCCTTCGCCGAGGCCGCCCGCGTTCTCGCTCCGGGGGGGCTCTTCGCCTGCGCCCTCTTTGCCGAGCGCACCCTGTGGGAGCTGCGCGAGGCCCATCGGAAGGCGGCTTCGGAAAGAAGGGGCCACTCCCACGTGCAGTCCTTCCCCACCGAATCCGGTGTGCGCGGCGCACTGGAGGGCGCCGCCTTCACTTCCATCGAACTCTCCTCCTGCGACGAGATCGATCTGCACCCCGACGTTCCCTCCCTCCTGCGCGCTCTCAAGCGCATCGGCGCCGGCAACGCCGCCGCCGAGCGTCCCGAAGGGCTTTCTCCCCGGCGTGTCATCCAGAGAATGATCGAACTTTACGAAGAGAAGCACCGCCGCCCGGACGGACGAATACCCGCGACGTATCACGTTGTGTATGTGCTGGCACGCAAGCGCCTGCCCCCCCTCTTGGATCAGGAGGGGGCTGGGGGGTGGTAGAGATTATCCCACTGGTGGCCGAAACCTTACCACCCCCGGCCCCTCCTAGAATAGGAGGGGAGAAGACTCTTGTCACATCGCCTGAAGCACCGCGCACTTGAGGTAGTCGGTCTCGGGGCAGGAGAGAAGGACGGGGTGATCGAAGGACTGCCCCCGCATCTCCAGCAGGCGCAACTCGCGTTTTGCCTGGCGACCCGCCTGACGCAGGGTGTCGAGGAAGACCTGCCGCTCCATGTGGTAAGAGCAGGAGCAGGTGAAGATATATCCGCCGGGTTCGAGCAGTTCCATCGCCCGCCGGTTGACGGTGAGATAGCCGCGAATCGCCTCGGGGAGTTTCTTGCGGCTCTTGACGAAGGCGGGGGGATCGAGAACGACGGCGCCGAAGCGCTCACCGCCATGCCCCATCTCTCGCAGAAGATCGAAGACGTCGGCGCACCGGAAGGTGCAGATCCCCTCCAGGTTATTGAGCTGCGCGTTCTCCTGCGCGAGGCGGATCGCGCCGGGGGAGATGTCGACCCCCAGGACCTCGGCGGCGCCGAAGCGCGCTGCATGCAGCGCCCAACTTCCCGAGTAACAGAAGAGATCGAGAACGCGCCGCCCCGCTACTCGCCCGTTCAGCGCCAGATGGTTCTCCTTCTGGTCGAGGAAATGCCCTGTCTTCTGGCCGCCGGCGACGTCGACGCGCATCTTCACCCCGTGCTCCGAAACGATCAACTCGTCTGGAATCTCCCCATGCAGCCGTTCGACCGCCAGGGGGAGCCCCTCCATCTGCCGCACCGCCACATCGTTGCGGGCGACGATGGCCGTCGGTTCGAAAAGCTCGAGGAGCGCCTGCACGATCGCATCGCGTCGCCTCTCCATCCCCTGGGTCAGAAACTGGACCGAGAGAACCGGACCGTAACGATCGACCACGAGGCCGGGCAGGGCGTCGCTCTCCCCGAAGACGAGGCGCATCGCGTCCGCTTCGTCGTAGAGCGAGCGGCGAAAGTCTGCGGCAGCGGCAATGCGCGTGCGGAAAAAATCGGCCGAATCGATCTCCTGCCGCAGGCGGCTGACGATGCGCGCGGCGATGAGAGAGTGGGGGTTGTAATAGGCGGTGCCGAGAAACTCTCCGCCGTGGGCGCGGATCTCGACGGCATCGCCCGCCGAGGGGCTCCCCTCGAGGCGTGCGATCTCGTTGCTGAAGACCCAGGGGTGTCCCCCCCGGATGCGACGGTCGTGACCGGGGCGCAGATAGAGCGGAATCATTGGCGGGGGGAGTCGAGGAGGGCGCCGACGACCTTCTGCGCCTCTTCGGAAATCACATGATAGAAGACTTCGACGCCTTCACGCCGTCCTTCGATGATCTTCTTGTTCTTCAGCAGCGCCAGATGCTGGGAGACTGTCGCCTGGGGGAGACCGAGGCACTCCCAGATTTTCTTGACGTTGCAGCTCTGGTGCATGAGTCCGGCGACGATCTTCAGGCGCACGGCGTGGCCGAGAACCTTCAGAATCTCAGCCTCGCGGTCGAAATTGACTTCTTTATCGAATTCCACTCTTTCCATTCGTCACCCTTATAAAAATTAATATTCAATTATATGGATATTACCGGGGCGGTTGCGATTTTGTCAAGAAGAGAGAATGAAAGTCAATGAATACGGGAGCTCGGTTGTTCAGTACACCCTTTCGTGATAAGATCGAAGCCCTTTCCATTTGTTACGATTTACGAGGAGTTTCGATGCGCCATCTCTTTTTGTTCGGCGTTCTGGGTCTTTTTTGCGTTTCGCCGGCACTGGCCGTTCACGAGGAAATCGCTCTTCCCGCCAAAACCCTTTCGGAAGAGTCCCTCTCCTATGATATATCGTTCCTGTGGTTCGACCGTCTCGCCGAGGGTCACCTGACCTTCGTGGAGGGAGACCGCCCGGGGACGTATCGCGCCGTCCTGGAAGCGAGAACACGGGGGATCGCCGCAAGGCTCTCCGGCAACCGCGCCCAGCGCTACGTCTCCTTCATGGAGACGGGTCCAGACGGCACTCTTCGCGCACTCTCCCACGAGTCCCAGATCCTGAGGGGCAGAGGGAACAACCGGCGGGAAGCGCGCATCAGGCGCTACCTCTTCGATTACGGTCGGGGGGAGGTTCTGCACCAGAGGATCCGCGACGACCGGCTGTCCGTTGAGGAGACCATCCCCTTCGACCTGTCGAATCCCCCGGCCGACATGCTCACAGCCCTCTATAATTTCCGTGCGGGAGTCTACGGAATGCCCGCGCCGGGCGATCCGGTCGTCATCCCCGCCTTCAGCCACCGGGGAGACTCCGACATCGTCGTCGAGATCCTGTCCAGGGAGGAGCGCGAGAAATTCCCTTTTCCAGCGCACGGCATAGCATGTCGCGTCACCCTTGATCCGGAAGTCTTCGACACGGGGGGCGGGAGCGTCTATGTCTGGTTCAACGAGGACGGACAGCCCGCCAGCGGCCTGGTGGAAAACGTCAAGGGGATGGGAGACGTGCGGGGGACGATTCGTTAGGTTGGGAGTTGGGAGTGGGGAGTGGGGCGCCAGGAGCGACTCCTCACGAAATTTTCAGGAGTTTTCAAATACCCCGGTTTGCGTGAGCTTGGGGTGTTTTCAATTTTGATCAGGGCGCAGTGAAGGCGTCGACCGGAGGAGGATAAACGCAAAATGCAAAAAGAAACCATCTATGTCGTCGGGCACAGGAATCCGGACACCGACTCGATCTGCAGTGCCATGGCCTATGCGCACCTGCGCCGACGCCAGGGGCTTTCGAATGTTCAGGCCGCCCGGGCGGGCGGCATCAATCACCAGACCGAATTCGTTCTGGAGGAACTCGCCTTTCCAGTCCCCCCACTGCTGATCGACGTCCACCCCCGGGTGCGACATGTGATCGGCGAGCACGTCATCACCGTTCCGGGAGACGCTCCTCTGTCGAGGGCGATGGAGCTCTTTCATCTGCACAACGTGCGCATGCTTCCGGTCATTGACGAGGCGCGCCGCCCTCTGGGGCTCCTCTTCCTCAAGGGGGTGGCCGAGAGGTTCGTCGTCCCGAGCCAGGAGATGGAGATCCGGCGGGTTCTGGCCTGCCCCGACTCCATCCGCCAGTGCCTGCGGGGAGTCTTTCTGAACAATGTCGACGAAAAGGAGACCGAGGAGTTCCATCTCTACGTCGGCGCCATGGCGTCGGAGACCTTCCGCGCCAAGATGGAGGGGCTCGACCCCCGCCACATGGTCCTGATCACCGGAGACCGGGAGAACGTGCAGCGCGAGGCGGTCGAGGCGGGGGTGCGCGTCCTCATCGTCACCGGCAATCTCCCCGTCTCCCCGGAGATCGTCGCATGCGGCAGGCAAAAGGATGTCACCATCATCTCCACCCCCTACGACACCGCCACCAGCACCTGGCTGACGCGCCTTGCGACCCCCGTGCACTGTCTGGTCGAAGGAAAATCGTTCGGCGCCGCCGGCCTCGACGAGCGTCTGGACGATCTGCGTCTGAAGCTCCTTCACACAAAGGATCCGGGCGTCGTCGTCCTCGACGCGGAGGGACGGGTCGAAGGGGTCGCGACCAAGAGCAACCTGCTGCGCACCTCTCCGGTAAAACTGATCCTTGTCGACCATAACGAGCTCTCCCAGGCCGTGGCAGGGGCCGACAAGGTGGAGATCCTCGAAGTCGTCGACCACCACCGTCTCGGCAACTTCCACACCGACACCCCTATCCGTTTCATCAACCAGCCCCTCGGGAGCACCTGCACGGTGGTCGCCACACTCTATCGCCAGGGGGGCGTCGTCCCCGAACCGGCGGTGGCCGGGTTGATGCTGGCGGGCCTCCTCTCCGATACGGTCATGCTCAAATCTCCCACCACCACAGAGGTCGACCGCGAGATCGCGCTCTGGCTGGGGGAGCTTTCGGGACTCGATCCCCTCGATTTCGGTCGGCGCATCTTCGCCGCCGGCTCTGCGCTCTCGGCCTATCCGTCGGTGCGTCAGCTCATTCTGACCGACTTCAAGGAATACGCCGCCGGCGAGACCTCCTTCGGCATCGGGCAGGTCGAGGTGGTGAGCTTCCACGAGTTTCTGACGATGAAGGAGGAAATTTCCTCGATCCTCCGCACCCTGCGCGAGGAGCGCGGTCTCGGGATGGCAGGGCTTCTGGTCACCGACATCGTCCAGGAGACGAGCCTGCTGCTGGCCCTGGGGGGCAAGGAGTTCGCCTACCTCATCGAGTACCCGCGGGTGGAGGAAAATCTCTACGAGCTCAAGGGGGTTCTCTCCCGCAAGAAGCAGCTCGTTCCCCATCTCCTGAAGATCTTCAAGGGGTAGTCCGTGTACGGCAAGTGCGGGCTCTTTCTGCTTTTCTGCGTTGTTCTTTCGGCGTGCGGAGAACGGGGCGACTATCCTCGCCGTACGGCGAAGCCGGGTTTTCTCGAGAACCCGACGAATATCGCCGCCGGGCGGAATCTATTCATGGAGCACTGTGCTTCGTGCCACGGCACCGTCTCCGAAGGTCGCATGGAGACGGCGAACAGATTTGCTCCCCCCCCTTCCGATTTCGCCGATTCGAAATACCGCCGGCTCGACCCGGCCTATCTGTACTGGCGCATCGAACGGGGAAACCGGGATGAACCTTACAGGTCGCGCGGATCGGTCATGCCCGCCTGGGGACAGCACTTCGGCGAGGAAGAGATCTGGGCTCTCGTCGCCTATATCCGCACGCGCTAGTGCCGTTCTCCTTTTGGAAAAGGGGTCCAAGGGGGGATTTGGGCGCCAGAGCCACAGAAAACACAGAGAAAGCCCTCTGTTTCAAGAACTTCTCCGTGTGTCCTCTGTGTCCTCCGTGGTGATTTTTAGAGCCACATCAGCTCGACCCAATTGGATAAACAATTTTCTCGTCAATGGAGGTTCCATGAAAGTCGTGGCATTCAGCGGAAGCGCCCGCAGGGACGGCAATACGGCCATTCTCGTTCGCGAAGTCTTCAGCGTCCTCGAAAAAGAGGGGATCGAAACAGAACTCGTGCAGCTCGCGGGGGAGACGATCCGAGGGTGCATCGCCTGTTACCAGTGCTACGAGCGCAAGGATTGCCGCTGCGCCGTCAGAGGCGATATCGTCAACGAGTGCATCGAAAAGATGACGGCTGCAGACGGGATCATCCTCGCCTCTCCCACCTACTTCGCCGACATCACCCCGGAGCTCAAGGCCCTCATCGATCGCACGGGAATGGTCGGCCGGGCCAACAGCAATCTCTATCGACGCAAAGTCGGCGCAGCCGTCGTTGCGGTGCGCCGGGGCGGGGCGGTTCACGCCTTCGACAGCATCAATCATTTCTTTCTCATCGGTGAAATGATCGTTCCCGGTTCGAACTACTGGAACATGGGGTTCGGAAAAGGCAAGGAGGAGGTGCGCGCCGACGGAGAGGGGATGGCGACCATGCGTCAGTTGGGGGAAAATATGGCGTGGCTGATGAAGAAGCTGGCCTGAGCAAACTGAAAACTTGATCAGACGAGTGCCGTTTGTCAATGGATTGCCGAAACTTTTTTCTTGCCGTAGCAGCATACTTTCGCTAAAGTTCGCAGGTTTCATGATGAGCTGCGGATGAGAACGGGGCTCGGCTCCATGGTCCAATATAATCTGTAAGGAGATTTTTTCATGACCGCTGTATTTTTTGCACTCGTCTGCTCGATTCTGGGTATCGCAGTGGGACTGCTGTACACCAGCAAGGTCAGCAGCATGGAGACCGGCAACGAGAAGATGGTCTCCATCGCCGCGGCGATTCAGGAGGGAGCCAAGGCTTACCTGTGGCGCCAGTACAAGACGATCGCCGTCGTCGGGGTCGTCGTCACCGCCATCATCCTGGTTTTCCTTGACATCTATCAGGCCGTCGGGTTCATCATCGGCGCGGCCTTCAGCGGTCTGGCCGGCATCATTGGCATGAACGTCAGCGTTCGCGCCAATGTCCGTGTTGCGGCGGCAGCCAAGGACGGCGCCCAGGCGGCCCACAAGGTAGCCTTCATCGGCGGATCGGTCACCGGGCTGCTCGTCGTCGGTCTCGGCCTCCTCGGCGTCGCCGGATACTACTGGCTTCTCACCATCTTCCTTCCCGCCGAGGTTCATGGCTATGAGGCCGCGGTCATCTCCCTGGTCGGCCTCGCTTTCGGCTCGAGTCTGATCTCCATGTTCGCCCGCCTTGGCGGCGGCATCTACACCAAGGCCGCCGACGTCGGCGCCGACCTCGTCGGGAAGGTCGAAGCGGGGATTCCCGAGGACGACCCGAGAAACCCGGCCGTCATCGCAGACAACGTCGGCGACAACGTCGGGGACTGCGCCGGCATGGCCGCCGACCTCTTCGAGACCTACGCCGTTACCGCCATCGCCACCATGCTGATCGCGGTCTTCATGGTCGGCGACAGCTTCAGCGCCGTCACCTATCCGCTCGTTCTCGGCGGCATCAGCATTATCGGCTCCATCATCGGCAGCTTCTATACCCGTCTCACCAACGAGAACGTGATGGGCTCGCTCTACAAGGCGCTCGGCATCTCGGCCGTCATCAGCGCCATCGGCTTTTATCCGGCCACCACCATCATGCTCACCGGGGTCGTCGACAGCCCCATCAGCGTCTTCTTCTGCGCCATCATCGGCCTGGTCGTCACGGGCTTCATCTTCTACATCACCGAATACTACACCTCCACCGAGCACACTCCGGTGCGCAAGATCGCTGCGGCGAGCGAGTCCGGGAGCGCGACCAATATCATTTCAGGTCTCGCCGTCGGTCTGCAGTCGACCGCCCCCATCGTCCTGGTCATCGTTGCGGGCCTCCTCTCCTCCTACCTGCTGGCAGGGGTCTTCGGGGTCGCCATCGCCGCCATGAGCCTTCTTTCCATGGCCGGGATGATCGTCGCCCTCGACGCCTACGGCCCGATCACCGACAACGCCGGGGGGATCGCCGAAATGGCCGAACTCGACGCCAGCGTGCGCGTCGTCACCGACAAGCTTGACGCCGTCGGCAACACCACCAAGGCGGTCACCAAGGGGTATGCCATCGGCTCTGCGGGTCTTGCCGCCATCGCCCTCTTCTCCGCCTATCAGATCGACCTGGAGCGCATCAAGGGGATTCAGATCGATTTCCTTCTCAACGATCCCTTCGTCATCGCCGGTCTCTTCATCGGCGGTCTCGTCCCCTTCCTGGTGAGCTCCTTCGCCATGGAGGCGGTCGGCAAAGCGGCCGGTGCGGTCATCGAAGAGGTGCGCCGCCAGTTCCGCGCCAACCCCAACATCATGAAGGGGACCGAGAAGCCCGACTACTACAACTGCGTGAACATCGTCACCGGCGAAGCGATCAAGCAGATGATCATCCCGGCGCTGCTGCCGGTGGTCGTCCCGATCCTCGCCGTCGTACTCGGCCTCATCCTCGCCCCGGACGCCTCCGCGAAGATCCTGGCCGGCGTTCTGATCGGCTGCATCGTCACCGGCATCTTCGTCGCCATCTCGCTGTGCAACAGCGGCGGCGCCTGGGACAATGCCAAGAAGTACATCGAAGACGGACACCACGGCGGTAAAGGCTATGAAGCGCACAAGGCCGCCGTCACCGGCGACACTGTCGGCGACCCCTACAAGGACACCGCAGGGCCGGCCATCAACCCCGTCATCAAGGTCATCAACGTCGTTGCCCTGTTGCTGATCCCGTTCCTCTAGCAGTTCCTTGCTCCCCTTCACCAGGGGGAGCAGAAGTCCCAAAGAGCCCCCGCGCACCCCGTGCGCGGGGGCTCTGTCGTTTATTGCCCATTCGCCGTGCGTTGCGACGTGTCGCAGGCGACGTCGCGACGTCGCAACCCGTACAGAGCCCCTTCCGTACCGGCCACGCAACCTGCCGTAATACCATCGTTTTTCAGCTCTGGAATTTGGTACGCTCTTTGATAAAGATAGAGTGTGGAAGCCTTCGGCAGCACAACCTTTCAATCCCCCAGAGAGAAGGAGGAAAAACGTCATGGCAATGCTCGATCTTTTCAGGGAAATGGACAATCTTCGCCGCGATATCGACACCGTTTTCAGAGGTCTCGGGCGCACAACCCCCTTCGAGCCCTCATTTCTCCCCGGGCTTGGCGCCGGGCGCCACCCCCAGATCAACCTGCGCGAGGACAGCGACAGTCTCTATGTCGACGCTCTGGTTCCCGGAATCGATCCCAAAGACCTGGAACTCTCCGTGTTGCGCAACACTCTGACCCTTTCCGGGGTCCGGCGTGAACTCGGTGAGAAGGCGACCTGGCACCGCAACGAGCGGGGCAGCGGTAAGTTCCTGCGAACCATCGAGCTTCCTGTCGAAGTCGATGCGGCCAAGGTCAAGGCCGAATGCCGTAACGGGGTGCTGAGGGTGACTCTGCCCAAGTCCGAGGCCGCTCGCCCGAAAAAGATCTCGGTCAAGCCGAGCTGATGCCGGATGTCGAGGCTTGAACAACCGCAATCTCAATCTGACACGAAGGAGGATACGATCATGGCAAACGGCAATATCCCCGTCAGCCGCCACACGGAAGGGACCCTGGTCGGCAAGGAAGAGACCCGCACTCCCGAGAACTTCATTCGCCCTGCCGTCGATATCTTTGAAACCGAAGCCGGCCTCACCCTCATGGCCGATCTTCCCGGCGTGAGCAAAGACGGGCTCGAAATCAATATCGACAAAGGGATACTGGCCATCAAGGGGAATATCGACATCGCCGGCGAGGGCAACGAACTGTACAGAGAATTCGCCCTGGCCAACTATTACCGTCAGTTTCAGCTTCCCGATGAGATCGATCCCGAAAAGGCCCACGCCCAGTTGAAGGATGGCGTTCTCAGGCTCGATCTCCCCAAGGCTGAAGCTGCCAAACCGCGGCGGATCGAGATCACGACGCACTGATTCCCCGCTGCGCGCAAAAGGAGGTGAAGGAAATGGGAATCAAGGACATTGTGCCCTGGACCAGGAACCGCAGAGACATCTCCCTGCGCCGAGAGGAACCCTCCCTGTTCAGGGGGATGGAGCGAATGTTCGAGAACTTTCTGGCTGAGAGCGGTCTGGAACCTTCCTTGCTCAAGGAGAGGTGGGATGCCTTTTCCCCCCGGATCGACATCAGCGAGGACAAGAAGGAAGTGGTCGTGACGGCGGAAGTCCCGGGGATGGACGAGAACGATTTCGACATCTCGGTGAACAACGACAGCCTGACGATCCACGGAGAAAAGAAGGCTGAGAAGGAGGAGAAAAAGGAAAACTACTATCGGATGGAGCGCTCCTACGGCGCGTTTCATCGGACGGTGGCTCTGCCCTGCGAGGTCGATGTGGACAGGGTCGAGGCGCGCTACCGCAAGGGGGTGTTGAAGATCACCTTGCCAAAGCTTCCCGAGGATAAACAACAGCGCCGTCGGATCGAAGTCCATTAAACAAGGCCGCTGCCACGAAGGCAGCGGCCTTTTTCACGCGCGCCCTGAGCTCTTCCTGTTCCGGAGCGGTCGCCAGCGCCGCCTTGACACGCCCCTGCCCGTTGTTATCCTTTCACACGCCGGATATACTTTAGCTACAAGGAGTTAGGTCCAGGATGAGTCAGATCTCTCTTGAAGAACAACTCGACCTGCTGCAGAAGGAGCTTCGCATCGGCGGAGCGGAAACAGAACAGCGGATGCTCGACCTTCGGGCCGAAGTCGACCGTGTCCATCTGGAGCTGGCAGCGATAAAGAAATTTCTCGGCACGGTCTTCCCGGTTTTCGAGGAGCAGTATCCGCAGATTCTGTCCCGAACCATGGAGGACTTCAATCCCGAGTTCGATTGAGGGCAGGAGCCGACGATGTTGAGCCGTTCCGTATCGCTTCCTCTGACCCTTGCGGTCTATCCAACGCGCGAGCATGTGGTCTTTCCGCACATGGTTCTGCCCCTGTTCGTCTCCTCGGAGGGGATCTCGCTCATCGAGGAAGCGATGCGAAGCGACCGTCTGCTCGTTCTTTCGACCTGTCTCGACGGAGACGGATGCACCGAATTTGAGGATCTTTGTCAGATCGGTACGCTCTGTCGGGTCAATCAGGTCGTGCGCTTTCCCGAGGGGGGATGCAAGGCGATGATCGAGGGGCTGCAGCGCGTTCGCCTCCTCACGCCGGTTCGCCGCCTTCCATTCATTCTGGCAAGGGTCGAGGCGGTGGACGAACCGAGCGCCCGGGGGCTCGTCTCCGAAGCCCTGGTGCAGAGCGTGAACGCTTTGCTCAAGATCGCTCTTGCCTATGGCCGTCCCCTGCCGGGGGACGTGATCAAGATGATCGACGAGATCGAGGAGCCGGGTCGGCTCGCCGATCTCGTGGCCGTTTATCTGAGCCTGGAGCTCTCAAGCCAGCAGAGACTTCTCGAGACCCTCGATCCCCTGGAGCGCCTCAAGGAGGTCTACCTCTATCTCACCAATGAGGTGCAGAAGCTGCAGGTGCGCGGCGAGATCCAGACCGAGGTCGCCAAGCGCGTCGGCAAGACGCAGAAAGAATATCTGCTGCGCGAACAGCTCAAGCAGATCCAGGACGAACTCGGGGAGGAGGATCCCCGCCAGGGGGAAACGAACGAGTTCCGCGCGCGCATCGCCCGGGGAGGGATGCCGGAGAATGTGCGCCGCGTCGCCGAGAAGGAGCTCGCCCGTCTCGAGCGCATCAACCCCGCTTCGCCCGAATACACCGTTGCGAGGACCTATCTCGAATACCTGTGCAGCGTCCCCTGGAACCAGGGGACCGAGGACAACCTCGACATCCTCGAGGCCCAGCGGGTGCTCGATAAAGACCACTACAACCTCAAGGAGGTGAAGGAGCGCATCCTCGAGTATCTGGCGGTTCGCTCGCTTCGCAGCGTCACCAAGGGGCCGATCCTCTGCTTCGTCGGACCGCCCGGCGTCGGCAAGACGTCGCTGGGGCGCTCCATCGCCCGCGCCATGGGGCGCAAGTTCATCCGCCTCTCGCTCGGGGGGATGAAGGACGAGGCCGAGATCCGTGGGCACCGGCGCACCTACATCGGCGCCCTGCCGGGGCGCATCATCCAGGAAATCAACCGGGCCGAGGCCAACAACCCCGTCTTCATGCTCGACGAGGTCGACAAGATCGGGCAGGACTTCCGCGGAGACCCCGCTTCGGCATTGCTGGAGGTCCTCGATCCCGAGCAGAACCACACCTTCGCCGACCACTACCTCGACGTCCCCTTCGACCTTTCCAAGGTGATGTTCATCACCACCGCCAACATCATGGACCCGATCCCCCACGCCCTGCGCGATCGCATGGAGGTGATCCACCTGTCGGGGTACAGCGACGAGGAGAAGATGCAGATCGCCTTCAAGTACCTCATCCCCAAGGAGATGGAGGAGAACGGGTTGAGCCGTTACCCGGTCGAGTTCGAGCAGCAGGCGATCTTCAAAATCATTCAGGATTACACCCGCGAGGCGGGGGTGCGCAACCTCGAGCGCAAGATCGCCTCGGTCTGCCGCAAAATCGCCAAGGAGATCGCCCAGCACCAGCCTCCCCGGACCCGGATCAGCGCTTCCGACGTGGAGAGCATGCTCGGTCCGAGAAAATTTTTCTCCGACGTGGCGGGGGAGGAGGACCGCGTCGGGGTGGTGACGGGCCTCGCCTGGACCGAGTCGGGGGGCGACATCATCTTCGTCGAGGCCTCGGCGATGAAGGGGAAGAAACAGCTCATTCTCACCGGAAGCCTGGGGGACGTCATGCAGGAGTCGGCCAAGGCGGCCCTCTCCTTCGTGCGCGCCCACGCCGCCGATTTCGGCATCGAGGCCGATTTCTTCGAAAAGAGCGACATCCACATTCACGTCCCCTCCGGCGCCATCCCCAAGGACGGCCCCTCGGCCGGCATCACCATCGCCGCCGCCCTGATCTCTCTTTTCACAGGGCGACCGGCTCGCCGAGACGTCGCCATGACCGGAGAGCTGACCCTCTCCGGGCGCATCCTTCCCATCGGCGGCGTCAAGGAGAAGGTCCTTGCGGCCCGACGCGCCGGCGTCTCGACCATTCTTCTGCCCGCACGCAACCGGGATCACCTCAAGGATATTGAAGAAGAGATCCTCAAGCAGATCCACATCAAGCTTGTCGACAATCTGCGCGAGGTGGTGCGCGCCACCCTTCTTCCCGTGCGCGAGGGGCGCGTTGCCGACCTCTACGCCGGGGACGCCCTCCCGCCCGTGCCGTAGGCGCCGCCGCTGCGTCCTTTCCCTGCACCCTAAGGCTTCCCCGAGGGACGCCACCGTCTCCTCGACGGCTCTCGATCATCTCCGAGCCGCCGTTTCCGGGTTGACCCCAGCGTGTCCGGATGTTATATCAAGAAAAGTTGATTTACAAAATTCGGACGCGTTGATTCATGCTCGACATCCTCAAAGCCCTCGCCGACCCCACCCGCCTTCGCCTGATGGGGCTTCTCGCCCGCGGGGAGTTCACCGTTCAGGAACTGACGGAGATGCTCGGCATGGGGCAGTCGCGCATCTCCCGACACCTGAAGATCCTCGGCGATGCCGGTATCGTTTCGGTCAAACGCCAGGGGACGTGGGGGTATTATCGCCAGAGTGACTCAAACGCCTGCTTCCGCGAGATCTGGCCTACACTGGAGTCGCGCCTCGACGAGATCCCCGATCGCCGAAGCGACCTCGACGCTCTGGCAAGGGTCTTCGAGGCGCGCCGCCGCCGCAGCCGGGAGTTCTTCGAGCGCCATGCCCGCCAGTGGGACCGCCTCAGCGGCGAGATCCTGCCGAGCGCTCCGTACCTGGAGAGGCTTCTCGAAGCCGTTCCGCAGTGCGCGTCTCTGCTGGAGGTCGGCGTCGGAACGGGCGCTCTTCTCCCCGCTCTGCTCGGCAAAGCGAAGCGGGTGGTAGGGGTCGATCATTCCCCGGCAATGCTGGAGGAGGCCCGCGGACGCTGCCCTGACGTCGACCTTCGCCTCGGGGAGATGTCACACCTCCCTCTCTGCGATGAGGAGGTCGAGACCGTCCTCCTCAACATGGTCTTCCATCACGCCGAGGAGCCTGCGCGGGTTCTTTCGGAGATCGCCAGGGTCCTCGCCCCTGGCGGGACGCTCATCATCGCCGATTTGGCCCGCCACGAAAAAGAGTGGGCGCGCGAGAGGATGGCCGACCAGTGGCTCGGCTTCGACCGGGAGGAGCTCTCCGGCTGGCTCGCGGGGAGCGGGTTTGAGCTGGAGACGTTTTCCGAGCTGAAGGGGAGGGGGGAGGCGCTCGACGTGATCATCCTGAAAGCCCGCAAAAGATCAGACGTCGGTATTACCGCATAGACCGGAAGCAAGACAAAAAAGCCAAGTCAGGCCTCACGCAAAGCCGCAAAGCCGCAAAGAACTTCAAAATCAGGCCTTATTGCCATGTTTTTCTTAGCGTCTTTGCGGCTTTGCGTGAATAAAAATGATTCTGCCTCTCATGTGAAGTGCAATTTTCAATATCTTTCCCGTAGCTACAGAAAAGGAGCTCATTCCCATGGACCATGCCGTTAAGAAGAAAGAAGATTTCAAGGTTGCCGACCTCTCCCTCGCCTCCTGGGGGCGCAAGGAGATCGCCATCGCAGAGACCGAGATGCCCGGTCTCATGGCCCTTCGCGAAGAGTTCGGGGCGAGCCGTCCCCTGCAGGGGGCGCGCATCGCCGGGTGTCTGCACATGACGATCCAGACCGCCGTCCTCATAGAGACGCTGATGCACCTCGGGGCCGAGGTGCGCTGGAGCTCGTGCAACATCTTCTCGACCCAGGACCACGCCGCCGCCGCCATCGCCGCCGAGGGAATTCCGGTCTTCGCCTGGAAGGGGGAGACCGAGGAGGAGTACTGGTGGTGCGTCGAGCAGACGATCCATGGCCCCGACGGGTGGACGCCGAACATGATCCTCGACGACGGAGGCGACCTCACCGCCGTGCTGCACGAGAAGTATCCAGAGATCATGAAGGGGGTGAAGGGGCTCTCCGAGGAGACGACGACGGGGGTGCACCGCCTCTACCAGATGGAGAAAAGCGGCGCCCTCAAGTGCCCGGCCTTCAACGTCAACGACTCGGTCACCAAGAGCAAGTTCGACAACCTCTACGGCTGCCGCGAATCGCTTGCCGACGGCATCAAGCGCGCCACCGACGTCATGGTCGCCGGCAAGGTCGTCGTCATCGCCGGCTACGGAGACGTCGGCAAGGGGTGCGCCCAGGCGATGCGCGGCCTCGGCTCGCGGGTGCTCATCACCGAAATCGATCCGATCATCGCCCTGCAGGCGGCGATGGAAGGATACCAGGTCGTCACCATGGAAGACGCCGCCCCCGTGGGGGACATCTTCGTCACCACCACCGGCTGCCGCGACGTCATCACCCGCCAGCACATGGAGGCGATGAAGGACCAGGCGATCGTCTGCAACATCGGGCACTTCGACCTGGAGATCGACATCGCCTCGATCCGCAATCTCACCTGGGAGAACATCAAGCCCCAGGTCGACCACGTCATTTTCCCCGACGGCAAGCGGATCATCGTTCTGGCCGAAGGGCGTCTGGTGAACCTCGGCTGCGCCACCGGACACCCGAGCTTCGTCATGTCGGCCTCCTTCACCAACCAGGTCATGGCGCAGATCGAGCTGTGGAGCCGCGCCGGGGAGTACGAGAACAAGGTCTATGTCCTTCCCAAGATTCTGGACGAGAAGGTGGCGCGTCTGCACCTCGGCAAGCTCGGCGTCAAGCTGACCCGCCTCACCCAGAAGCAGGCCGACTACCTCGGCATCTCCGCCGACGGCCCCTACAAGCCCGAGTTCTATCGGTATTGATCGTAAGCAAGCCTTTACCCCCCCTTGAAAAAGGGGGGCAGGGGGGGATTTGAGACCACATTGACCGGCAACGCCGCTCTGTTATACATTGTTATACATAATGGGAGGTGACGATGCTGGCAATCCGTCTGGATAAGGAATTGGAAGAGCAGATCGATCTGATGGCCAAGTTGAAGGGATGCACCCGCAGTGCGCTCGTGCGGGAGGCCGTGGTCCGGTACCTGGAGGATAACGAAGACCTGGAACTTGCCCGGCAGGCATTGGCCGAAACCCGCGGCAGCCGATCGCTGAAGGAACTGAGGCGGGACCTTGGCCTGGACGGTTGAGATCAGCGATGTGGCCGAGAGGCAGTTGCTGAAGCTCGATCGTCCGGTCCAGAAGCGCCTTCTCGATTGGCTCGACGACCGGATCGAAGGGTGCAAGAACCCGCGCCACTTCGGCGAGCCGCTGCGCGGTGATCTTTCCGGCCTGTGGCGATACCGGGTCGGCGATTACCGGATCATCTGCCGGATCGAGGATGATCGGCTGATCGTTCTCGCCTTGTCCATCGGGCACCGACGCGGAGTCTATGCCCGAAGCAGGTGATCCGAGGCTGGAAATATCTGAACCTGTGGGTTTCCCCCCCTTTGTAGGGGGGCGAGGTGGGATTTCTCGCTTGGCAACAGACAAATTCCCCTAAATTATCCTTTTCAAAAGGACGAAAATCGCTTGATATGTATGCAATGAACGGACAATATCGCGAGGGCGTCCCATCTAACTCCACGGCATGATCGAGCCGAACACCGGCCATCAACTCTATTCCCTCCGCGTCACCGGCAGCGTCCGCGCCATCATCTGTCTCCTGAATGGCCCCACCCTCGTCCTTGTCAGTCTGCATACCCAGCAAGACAATGCCTATCGGAAGTAACCGAAGTCAGCGATCCCAACCAGGGGCTCGCGGGCTTTTGCATTGACATGCCGGATTAGAAAAG
>JARFUG010000133.1 GCA_029289095.1 Desulfuromonadales bacterium | reverse complement strand
TCAATCTTTTTCCGGGGCGCCGGACTTCGCCCCGGGGGGAGGTCTCCGTTCATGCAGCCCCCTTCGGATTCAAGAGAAGTCTAACAGAATGCCGCCTTGGGCCAAACGCCGACCGAGCTCAGGAACGTGCCGCTCCGAGCTCGCACGGACTGCTCCGACGGTGGAAGCGCTTGCTTTGCCGTAGAATTCGTGGTAATTGTAGCGATCGTTGAGAGGATCGGGACATTCCGCAGCCCGGCCGTCCCAACTTTCAGGAGCAAGCGGCCCTCGGCCGCTTTTCTTTATTCAAGTTGACGTGAGAAGGTCCCTGAGATGTCCCTTTTCGTTCTGCTTTTGCTGTCCTATTTGATCGGCGCGATCCCCACAGGCGTCATCCTCACCCGTCTTGCCGGGACGGAGGACATCCGCAAGGCCGGCAGCGGCAACATCGGCGCCACCAATGTCTACCGGGTCGGAGGACGAAAGCTCGGCATCCTCACCCTCGTCGGAGATGCCCTCAAAGGGGTGGCGCCGGTCGCCTACGTCCTTTATTCGGGTTATTCCCCGCAGATCGTCGCCGCCGTTGCTCTGGTCGCCTTTCTGGGGCACTGCTACCCGGTCTACCTCGGCTTCAAGGGGGGAAAGGGGGTCGCGACGGCCTTGGGCATCCTGCTGGTCATCTCGCCGCTGACCGTTTTCGGCGCTCTGGTCGTCTTTTCTCTCGTGCTGTGGAAGTGGCGCTACATCTCCCTCGCCTCCATCAGCGCCGCAGGCGCCGCGCCTCTCGTGCTGCTGGCGGCCGAGCCGCTGACAGCCCTCTTCCCCGCCGTCCTCGTCATTGCCGCGCTGGTGGTCGTACGCCACCGCACCAATATCGAACGGCTCCTCAACGGCACGGAAAATCGTTTTCGCGCTTGAACTTACGCTTTTTGTTGACAGGGGGGCGGCTTCCTTTATCATGAAGACCGAAGAAGCCAACCTCTGTTCATAACGATCGTGATCATGCTCCGAAAGTTCATCCTGCTCGCCCTTGCAGCGGGACTCCTCGCGGCAGCGTACGTTGCCTACCCCTACGCCGCCTTCTACCTGCACCCCGTGGCGCCTCCGCTCCCCGTCACCGTGGTCATACCCTCGGGCTCTTCTTTCCCGCAGACCGCCGCCCTGCTTGAAGAGGCGGGGGTCGTCTCCAGTGCCGAGAAGCTTCGCCTGCTGGTGCGCCTTCGCGGCGACGCAAAGCTCGTCAAGGCGGGGGAGTACGCCTTTGCGGAGGCCGCCACCCCGGACCAAATTCTCGAACGGCTCATCGCCGGAGACGTCGTCGTTCACCGCGTCACTATCCCCGAGGGATACAACCTGACCGAGATCGGCGCCGCTCTCGTCGCGGCCGGCTTCGACGGCGCGGACGCCTTCAACCGGCTCGCCCGCGACCCCGATTTCCTTGCGTCGCTGCAGATCGAGGCGCCCTCCCTGGAAGGGTATCTCTTTCCGGAGACCTATTCTTTCATTTCGGGGATGTCGCCCGAGCGCCTGGTCCGCTCCATGATCCAGCAACTCCGCTCTCGACTCACCCCCGAGATTCTCGAGGGGGCTGCAGAGCGCGGCCTCGACACCCACCAGCTTCTCACCCTCGCTTCCATCGTACAGAAAGAGGCTGGAAATCGCGACGAAATGCCCAAGGTGGCAGCGGTCTTCCACAACCGCCTCCGCATCGGAATGCCCCTTCAGGCCGATCCGACGGTCATCTACGGCGTGGAGGACTACACCGGGACGATCACCCGCCGGCACCTGCTGGCCGACACCCCGTACAACACTTACCGCATCCGAGCTCTGCCGCCAGGCCCCATCGCGAGCCCCGGCGAAGATGCGCTGCGGGCCACCGCCTTTCCCGCTGACGTTGACTATCTTTACTTCGTCGCGGCAGGAGACGGCACTCACATTTTTTCCCGCACCCTTCAGGAACACAACCGCGCTGTCCAGAGATACCGGCAGCTCTTGCGAGAACAGAGGAGATGAGTTCCCGATCAGAACCTTCGTAGGCTTGCCCGCTGCATACCGAGGCATCTATACTGCCTTGGAACTTTTTCCCTCTTTATGAAGTCGTTCAGTGCTGTGGTTTTTCTTCGCCCCATATGCCGCCTCAGTTTCCTGGATACGCCGTCCAGTCAACCCCTTCGTCCGCATCTTTCCCACGCCATGAGGATTTTCTGAAATGAAAAAGAAACCGGCCGTTCTCGCATCGCTGCTCGTCGCTCTACTTATCGTCGGGGGGCTTCTCTACTTCAAGGACACCACAGCACCGGCGGTCACCGTGACTCCCGGGGAAGGTCCCGTCTCGAAACAGCGTCCTCTGACCATCGAACTCCTGGACCAGGGAGCGGGACTCAAGAGTGTCCGCGTCGTTGCGACCCAGGGGGACAAGGTGCGCGAGCTCCTCAGCGCGAGCTACGAGCCCGGGACGGCAACTGCCCGGGAGACCGTCTCACTGGCCGGTGCAGATCTGAGCGATGGTCCGGTGCAGATCGTCGTGAACGCCGTCGACCACTCGATCTACTCCTTCGGTCGCGGCAACCGGGTGGAAAAAACCCTCTCTTTCACCCTCGACACCCGGCCTCCCGTCATCTCCCTGGTGACGACCACCCACAACATCAGCCAGGGCGGCGGCGCCCTCATCCTCTACCGCCTCGACGAGGAAGTCGAGCGCACCGGGGTGGAGGTCGGCGATTTCTTCTTTGCCGGTTACCGCCTTCAGGACAATCTCTACGCTTCCCTTTTCGCCTTCCCCTGGATGATGAAGCGCGAGGACTTCAATCCCCGGCTGCTCGCCGTCGACCTTGCGGGGAACGAGCGCCGCAGCGGGTTCAACTTCCATGCGAACGCCCGGAACTTTCCGAGGGACACGATCAACATCACCGACAACTTCCTGAACGCCAAGATGCCCGAGTTCGAGCCCTTCTTCCCCGGAGAGAAGAACCATCTCGATCTCTTTCTCAGGGTGAACCGGGAGCTCAGGGAGCGCAACGTGCGCGAACTCGAGGAGATCGGCAACCGGAGCGTTTCGCGCATCCTTTGGAACGGCGCATTTACGCGCCCCCTCGGATCGACGCACGGCCTCTTCGCCCAGGGACGCACCTACTTCTACCAGGGACGGGAGATCGACCGCGCGACCCACCTCGGCATCGATATCGCGGGAGTCGCGCAGATGCCAGTCAGAGCGGCCAACTCGGGGACGGTCGTTTTCGCCGATTACTTCGGCATCTATGGCAATTGCGTCATCATCGACCATGGGCTGGGCCTGATGAGCCTCTATTCCCACCTCAGCCACATGAGTGTGAATGCAGGGGAAAAGGTCGACAGGGGGCATGAGATCGGCCGCAGCGGAACCTCCGGGATGGCCGGTGGAGATCACCTCCATTTTGGTATGCTTATAGGGGGCCTGGAGGTGACGCCGCTGGAGTGGTGGGACCCGACCTGGGTCCGAAACAACATCACCAGCAAACTTGAACTCATCCCCGGAGGCGCTGAGCGCTGACCGATATGCGCCCCGGGATAAGGAGGTCGGATGAAAACGATCCTGATCACCGGGGCCAATCGGGGAATAGGACTGGAACTGACCCGCCAGTATGCAGCAGAGGACTGGCGGGTCTTCGCCTGCTGCCGGATTCCCGAAAAGGCCGCAGAGCTGAACGATCTGGCACGGCAGAGCGGAGCTGAAATTTCGATTCACCGCCTGACGGTTGATGAGCACGATCAGATCGACGCCCTTGCCCGGGAGCTTGACGGGGAGAAGATCGACATCCTCTTCAACAACGCCGGCATCTCCGGCCCCCGCCCCCAGTCCTTCGGTCCCATCGACATCAGCGGATGGATGCGCACCTTCCGGGTCAATTCCGTGGCCCCTTTCAAGATGGCGCACGCCTTCCTGGAGCATGTCGAACGCAGCGACCGAAGGATCATCGCCGTCATGGGGACCCTGATGGGGAGCCTTGCCGACAACCGCTCGGGGGGCTCCTACGCGTACCGCTCCTCCAAGGCGGCGGCGCACATGGTGGTGCGTTCCCTCGCCGCCGACCTGCGCGAGCGCGGCATCATCGCCGTAGTGCTCCATCCCGGATGGGTGCAGACCGATCTCGGCGGCCCCAACGCGCTCATCTCCCCTGAAGAGAGCGTACGCGGACTGCGAAAAGTTCTCGATTCCATCACGTTGCAGGACAGCGGGGGCTTTTTCGGATACGACGGACGGGAGATGCCTTGGTGAAAGGGGCAGGAGCCAGGAGCCGGAATCCAGGAGTCAGGAGAAAGGCAAGGTTCAAGGTTCAAGGTTCAAGGTTCAAGGTTCAAGGTTCAAGGTTCAAGGT
>JARFUG010000132.1 GCA_029289095.1 Desulfuromonadales bacterium | reverse complement strand
CCCGCGACTTCGTCTTCCCCATGTTCCGCGCCAACGCCATCTACGAGGGGCGCTATTTCCTTGGGACCTCCATCGCCCGGCCCCTTATCGCCAAGGCGCAGATGGAGATCGCGAAGAAGGAAGGGGCCGACGCCGTCTCCCACGGCGCCACCGGCAAGGGCAACGACCAGGTGCGCTTCGAGCTCGCCTACTACCACTTCGATCCGGGGATCACCGTCATCGCCCCCTGGCGCGAATGGGACCTGAAGAGCCGCACGGCCCTCGAGGAGTATGCCCAGAAACACGGCATTCCGGTCCCGACGAGCAAGAAATTCCCCTGGAGCTCCGACCGCAACCTGCTGCACATCTCCTTCGAAGGGGCGATCCTGGAGAACCCCTGGGCCGAGGCCCCCGAGGAGATGTACACCCTCACCAAACGCCCCGAGGACGCTCCCGACGCGCCCGAATATGTCGAGATCGAGTTCGAGAAGGGGGACGCCGTCGCCGTCAACGGCCAGCGTCTCTCTCCGGCGAACCTCCTGGCGAAACTGAACGAACTCGGCGGCAAGCACGGCATCGGCCGCGTCGACCTGCTCGAGAACCGCTACGTCGGGATGAAGAGCCGCGGCGTGTACGAGACCCCCGGCGGCACCATCCTCGAGGAAGCGCACCGCGCCGTGGAGTCGATCACCATGGACCGCGAGGTCATGCACCTGCGCGACTCCCTCATGCCGCGCTACGCCTCGATGATCTACAACGGCTACTGGTTCTCCCCCGAGCGCAACGTTCTGCAGACCCTCATCGACCAGACCCAGCAGACCGTCAACGGCATCGCCCGCATCAAGCTCTACAAGGGGCACTGCCGCGTGGTCGGGCGCGACTCGAAGACCGA
Source organism: Desulfuromonadales bacterium (assembly GCA_029289095.1). GTDB lineage: Bacteria > Desulfobacterota > Desulfuromonadia > Desulfuromonadales > JACZKF01 > JARFUG01. The sequence continues at coordinate 3,492 of JARFUG010000132.1, read as the reverse complement.
TTCGCTCTTCAACGTCGACTTCGCCACCTTCGAAGCCGACCAGGTCTACAACCAGGCCGACGCCGAAGGGTTCATCAAGCTCAACGCCCTGCGCATGCGCATCGCGGCGATTCAGAGGCAGAAGAAATAATATGATTGTGCAGGGGGCACGGCATGCCGTGCCCCTGCTCCTGCCATGCAGAAAGGGCTAAGGAACGAGGATTTTTGGTCGAGGTCAAGGAAGGCAAGAGGGTGACGCGCAGGCGTACATCGTACGTCGAGCACGGCACCCGCGAAGCCTGACGCCGAGATCGGGCAAAAAGACCGTTCCCTCGCAAGATGGATTTCAGGAAGCAACATATCAAAACCTCCGTCGTCGCCTGCATCGTCGACCAGCAGGATCGCGTCCTGCTCACCCGGCGCTGCGTCGAGCCTTTCTGCGGCCAGTGGGTCATGCCGGGGGGGAAGATCGACCATGGCGAGTCGATCCTGGCGGCGCTGCATCGCGAGGTCTTCGAGGAGGTCGGCATCGAGGTGCGCATCGAGGGGCTCATCGACGTCTTCGAGCACATCAAGGTCGGGGACAACGACGATCACTTCGTCATCCTCTACTACCGCGCCGCCCCGCTCGGGGGGGAACTCAGGCCCGACGGCGCCGAGTGCACCGAGGCGGTCTGGATGGAGAAGGCCCGCCTTCCCGGACTCGATCTCCCTCCGGGCGCCCGCCATATCCTCGCCCGCCTTTTCCCCGAACTTGACTGGCCTGCGCTGGACATTCACGCCGATGCGCCGTGCTCCCCGGACGATCCGCTGATGTGCCCCGTGGGAGAATCCTGAGGCGCCATGTTCCACATTGTCGAGAAGGGCCTCAACGTCGAGTTTCCCCGAGGGCATCACCTGCACTGCATGCTCGCCCAGATCCCCAATCCCTTGGGGAGCGACGAGTCCGCCTGCCGTCTCTCCGACCCGACGAGCCAATGGAGCAAGGTGCACTCGGTCCTCGACCTCGTCGCCCACGGGGAAGGGAACCTGAAAAAAATCCATTTCCTCGTCTTCCCCGAATCGACAATGCCTTCGGCCTGCGTCGAAGAGGCACTGGAGTTGATCCGCACCCGCTTTCGCCCCAATACCGTGACGATGTTCGGCGTCGAGCACACCCGGCTCTCCGAATACCGCGCCTTTGTGGAGCGCTACCGCGCCGACAACAGCGAGGCCCTCGCCTCGGTGCTGGAGGATCTCGACTCGGGGGACATCGAGGGGGTCCCCGTCAACTGGGCCGTCGTGGCGGTGAAGGAAAAAGACGGGCGCCTGCGCGTCTTCTGCCTCGCCAAGAGCCACCCCTTCGTCGGGGAGGAGAAGCTCGACCCCTTCCAGGATCTCTACCGGGGAAAGGTCTTCCCCCTCTTCCGTGTGACGGCCAACGGCTTCAACTTCATGCCGCTCATCTGTCTCGACTACGTCTATCGCAGCCTCTATCAGTCGAACATCAGCGCCGTCATCGAGAAGGCCAACGAACTCTTTTTCACCACCCGCCAGCGCCTCGACCTGCTGGCGATTTTGGAGTGCAACCCCAAGCCCGAGCACCACGCCTTTCGCGACGTGGTGAACGGCTTCTACGGCGAGTACCTCGCCTACACGCCCGGAGTGCGCGACACCGTCACCGTCTTCTGCAACAGCTCCGACGAGACGAGCGGCTTCGACGCCGAGGCGGGGGTGACCTTCGGGCACTCGATGGTGATCATCCACAAGAGCCACAAGATCGCCCGGGGGGAGTTCCCGGAGTTCAGAAGCGACGACTTCGACGGACTCCCCGTCTGCCGGCTTCGCTTCGGCAGCGCCACCCGGCTCTACTATTTCAATCTCCCCCTCTTTCACGAGCTCGATCCGCGCACCACGCGGGTGCCGCTGAAGATCCACTCGATCTTCCGCCCAACGCCCGAGGGGTGGCAGCGCCTGGAAGGGGAGACGGAGAAGGATTTCATTCCCGAGCGGGGGTGATCTTTACCCCCCTTTGGAAAAGGGGGGCAAGGGGGGATTTAGAAAGCGCCGATCAGAGACAAATCCCCCTCAATCCCCCTTTTTCAAAGGGGGAGGTTGTCTGACGATTTTGGCATCAAGTCCATTACTAGATGATTATTTCCAACGGAGTCGCCCCATGAGCGAAAAACTTTGGGCCGGACGCTTTACCCAGCCCACCGACAAGTTCGTCGAGGAGTTCACCGCCTCCATCGAGTTCGACAAACGCCTCTACCGCTACGACATCCAGGGGTCCATCGCCCATGCGCGGATGCTGGCGAAGCAGGCGATCCTCACCGACGATGAGGCGACGCGGATCGTCGCCGGCCTCGAGGGGATTCTGGCCGACATCGAGACGGGGAACTTCGAATTCTCCGTCGCCCTCGAGGACATCCACATGAACGTGGAGGCCCGCCTCACCGAGCGCATCGGTCCTCTGGGGGGCAAGCTCCACACCGCCCGCTCCCGCAACGACCAGGTCGCCCTCGACGTGCGCCTCTACCTGCGCGACGAGATCGATACGGTCCTCGCCTTCCTCGACCGCCTGAAAGAGGCTCTCCTTGCCCAGGCGGAAGGAAACCTCGACGTCATCATGCCGGGGTACACCCACCTGCAGACGGCGCAGCCGATCCTCTTCGCCCACCACATGATGGCCTACTACGAGATGATCCGCCGCGACGCAGAGCGCTTTGCCGACTGCCGCAAGCGGGTCAACGTCATGCCGCTGGGAGCAGGGGCCCTTGCCGGGACGACCTTCCCCATCGACCGCGAGTTCGTCGCGGAGCAGCTCGGCTTCGACGGGGTGACGCGCAACAGCCTCGATTCGGTCTCCGACCGCGACTTCGCCATCGAATTCTGCGCCGCCGGCTCCATCCTCATGATGCACCTGTCGCGCCTCGCCGAAGAGCTCATCCTCTGGTCGAGCGCCGATTTCGCCTTCGTCGAGCTCACCGACGCCTTCTGCACCGGCAGCTCCATCATGCCGCAGAAGAAAAACCCCGACGTCCCCGAGCTCGTGCGCGGCAAGAGCGGCCGGGTCTACGGCAACCTCATCGCCCTTCTCACCCTGATGAAGTCGCTGCCGCTCGCCTACAACAAGGACATGCAGGAGGACAAGGAGCCCCTCTTCGACACTCTCGACACCGTCAAGGGGAGCGTGAAGATCTTCGCCGACATGATCGCCGAGATGAAGGTGCGCCCCGAGAAGATGCGCCGCGCCGCCGCCTACGGCTTCTCCACCGCCACCGACGTCGCCGACTACCTGGTGCGCAAGGGGCTCCCCTTCCGCCAGGCCCACGAAGTCGTCGGCAAAACGGTGCGCTACTGCGTCGAGACGGGCAAGGACATCCCCGAGCTCACCCTCGAAGAGTTCGCCCGCTTCTCCGACCTCATCACCAACGACATCTACGACCACGTCACCCTGGAGGCCTCCGTCAACGCCCGCAAGGCGACGGGGGGCACGGCACGGGAGGCGGTGGAGCGGGAGATCGCGAGAGC
>JARFUG010000047.1:12055-25904 GCA_029289095.1 Desulfuromonadales bacterium | reverse complement strand
GCAGGGGCGGCGGATCGCGCTTGCGCTGAACAGCCGGTTTTAAGATCTTTTTTCACGATAAACCAGGAGCCGTCATGGCGAAGCGAACCGCAGCATCCATCGTCCTTTGTATCGCGCTGATCTTCCGCGTCGGCCTCGTCCCCGCCCAGGCCCACTATCCGTGGCTCACCGTATCTGAAAAGGAGCCGATGCGCTTCGAGGTCGGCTGGGGACACAAATTCCCTAAAGACGGCATCCTCGGCGACGATCGCATCGCATCGGCGATGCTCGTCCACCCCGACGGCGCCGTCCGCGAGCTCTCCCTCGGCGCGCAGGACGCGCACCCGATCGGAACGCTTGCGCCATCGGGGCTCCACATCCTGGCCGCCAAGCAGCGTCCCGGCTTCTACTCCCGCACGCATCAGGGCGGGCGCGTCGGTTCGAAGATCGATCATCCGGAGGCGCTGAGCTGCTCCGAGTCGGCCAACACCATGAAGGCCCTCATCTCCCGGGGGGAAGGAGGGGACCCCGGCAGGCTTCTGGGACACGCTCTGGAAATCGTCCCCCTGACCGATCCGGCATCCCTCGGGGTCGGGGATGAATTTGCGGTGCGCATTGTGTTTCAGGGCAAGCCCTTTCGTGGTACAGTCGAAGCCACATGGGCGGGCTTTCCCGACAAGGAGGGCTATGCCGTGACGCGCGAAACCGACGCCGGGGGGGAGGTCCGAATCCCTCTGTCCCATGGAGGGCTGTGGCTGGTGAAAGCCGCCACCCGCGTACCATACCCCGATGCGGCGGTGTGCGACCATCGCTCCTACACCGCGACACTCACCTTCCGGGTCCACTGATTGCCGATGATCTCCATACGCCCGACAGAGCCGGGCGCCCCCTTTCGGCGCCTTTTGCTGGTTTGCGTGCTCGCGATGCTTCTCGGCCTTCCCGGCGTCAGCGCGTCACACGAGCTATATCACCGCGTCACCGAAGCTGGGGCGGTGGTGGTGCAGTTCTATTTTCCCGACGACGACCACCCGTATTTCGAGCCTTACGAGGTCTTCCCCCCCGGCTCGGAAATCCCTTTCCAGACGGGGCGCGTCAATGCACTCGGAGAGGTGAGTTTCCGTCCGGATCGACCTGGGGAGTGGCGGGTGCGCGTCGCCACTGAAGACGGACACGGCGCCGTGGCGCGCGTCGACGTGGACAAAACGGGAGATGCCCGATGGGAGACCGGAGGAGGGAGCCGGACCGAGCGCATCGCGGCCTCGCTGGGATATCTCTTCGGCGCCTTCGGCCTTCTGGCCCTGTGGCGCCTGCGCGCAGCGGCGCGGCGAGAGAACCCCTGAAATGCACATACCCGACGGTCTCATCTCCCCACAGACGTACCTTCCGGCCGTTGCCATAGCCGCTCCGCTGTGGCTGCTCGCCTCGCGCAAGCTGCGCACGGCCCTCGAGGACGAGGCGCTGCCTCGCCTGGCGGTCTTCACCGCCCTGAGCTTTTTGCTGACGACGCTGATGCTCCCCCTTCCGGGAGGGACCAACGGACATGCCATAGGGGTCGCCCTGCTGACGCTGTGCTTCGGCCCGTGGACGGCGTTTCTCGCCTACAGCCTCGTTCTGCTCCTTCAGGCTCTGGTGCTGGGAGCGGGGGGGATCACCACCTTGCCGGTGAATGCCCTTGCGATGGGGTTTGTCGGCGCCTGGACGGCCTGGGCCGTCTTTTCCTTGCTTCACCGCTACGAAACTGCAGCGGTGGCGGCGGCGGTCTGGTTTTCGGTGATCATCCCGGCACTCCTTGTCGCCCTGGTTCTCGGAGCGCAGCCCTCCATCGCCCAGGCGCCCGACGGCACTCCACGATTCTTCCCCTTTGGTCCGGCGGTGACTCTTCCGGCCATCGTGATCCCGCATCTGTTCATCGGCGCCGCCGAAGCGGTCTTCACCTGCCTGGTGTGGCGGCACGCGCGCCGGCGCCGCTGGGTGAATCCCGATCGGAGCAAGGGCGTGAAAGCAGGGGTGCATCCGTGACGTCCCCGGGCCATGGATGGCGCCTTCTGGCCTACCTCACGGCGGTGGTGGCGGGGACAGCGGTTCACGACCCGCGCTGGCTCGCTGCCGCCCTCGGCGCGGCGCTCCTTCTGTCGGGCAGGGGGCGCGGCGCGCTGCTGCGTCGGGCGCTCAAGGGGGTCGCTGCTGTCGCCCTGCTTGTTTCGGGAGGGTATCTCATCATGGGGGCGATCCTGGGTGAGGCGAGCTCAGAGTTTCTCCTTCTGCTGAACACACGCCTGATTCTGCTGGCGACCCTCACCGCCTGGGCCGTGCGGGATATCGACCTCGACCGCGCCCTGTGCCGCTACCCCGAGGCGCGCCGGTGGCTGTCGATCGTGCGCGTTCAGATCGCGCTCTTTGTTCGCCTCGCGCAGGAATTCCGCCAGGCGCAGCGAAGCCGAGCCGCGTTTCACCCTTCCCTTGCGAGCCGCACCCGGGGAGTCGCGGCCCTCGGGGTGGCGGCGCTCGACAAAGCGCTGCACAACGCCGAGGAGGTGACGCAGGGGATGCGTTCACGGGGAGCCTTCGATGATTGAACTGGCGGAAGTCGGCGTCGACTTTCCGGACGGACGCTGCGCCCTGGAGGAAATCGACCTGCGCATCGAGGCCGGAGAGCGGATCGTCCTTCTGGGGGCCAACGGCTGCGGCAAGAGCACCCTGCTAAAAGTGCTCAACGCCCTCATCGTCCCTTGCCGCGGCAGCTACCGCTTCGACGGCGAGGCGATCGACGGTGCGAGGGTTCGCGACCGGAAGTGGTCGCGGCGCTTTCGCCGGCGCATGGCCCTCATGTTCCAACACCCTGAGGCGATGCTCTTCAACCCGACCGTCGAAGAGGAAATCGGCTACGGCCTTCGCCACCTGTCCGACGCCGAGCGCCGCGAGCGCGTAGCGCGCTGGGCGGCGGAACTGGGGCTGAGCGCACGGCTGAGCGTTCCCCCTTCAGCCCTCTCCGGGGGAGAGAAGCAGCGCCTATGCCTCGCCTGCGTCCTCGCCGTCGAGCCGGACGTTCTGCTGCTCGACGAGCCGACGGCGAGTCTCGACCCGCGCACCGTCGGCTGGCTCATTCATCATCTCGCCGAAAGCAACATCACCACCATCGTCGCCACCCATCACCTCGCTCTCGCCCCCGAGTTCGGCTCGCGGGCCGTCGTCCTGTCGGAGGCCCACCGCATCGTCTTCGACGGGCCTGTCGAAGACGCCCTCGCGAATACGCCACTTCTTCTGGAAAACAACCTCGCCTACGCCCACCGCCACAGCCATTCGGGGCACGAACATCTTCATCTTTTATGCCCGGACGGACTCTTGGCTGCCGAAGAGATGAAATGAAAACGAATGGCAACCGCTCGGTCCGTTAACCTTTATAACCCCTCCCAACCTCCTCTTGCCTTAAGGGGATGGGTTTATTCCCCCTCTTAAGGTAAGAGGGGGCCAGGAATGGCGCTAGTTTAAGGAAACGGATGTCAGCAAAACCGGGACTGTCCCCGCAGGGGGCTGTCCCTGGCTTTTGCGGCGCGAACCACCACAGTTGCATAGCCCGTAAACATCTGGGACAGCCCCCGATGGGGCCGGGGACAGTCCCGAGTTTACTCCATAGCAGTAGCAAGAAGGGCTGAAACTAGCGCCATTCGGGACAGGGGGAGTTATGCTTTAACAGGCGCCGAGAGGCAACGACAGGTCACCGCAAACGCAAAAAGCCCGGGAAACGAATCTCCCGGGCTTTTTGCATAAGTGATTGTCAGTCAGATCAGATCAGACCCAGAGCGACCATGGCGTCGGCGACCTTGATGAAGCCGGCGATGTTGGAGCCGGCCACGTAGTTGCCCGGAACGCCGTACTCTTCGGAGGTCTCGTAGCAGAGCTGGTGGATGTTCACCATGATGTCCTCCAGCTTCTTCTCCGTGAACTCGAAGGTCCAGGCATCGCGGCTGGCGTTCTGCTGCATCTCCAGAGCGCTGGTCGCCACGCCGCCGGCGTTGGCGGCTTTGCCGGGGCCGTAGGCGATTCCGGCATCGAGGAAGACCTTCACCCCTTCAGGGGTCGTCGGCATGTTGGCCCCTTCTCCGATGGCGATGCAGCCGTTCTTCACCAGCAACTTGGCATCGCGGCCGTTGATCTCGTTCTGGGTGGCCGAAGGCATGGCGACCTGGCAGGGGATCTCCCAAATGTTGCCGCCCTCGATGAACTTGGCGTCCTTGTGATAGGTGGCGTAATCCTTGATCCGGCGGCGCTCCACTTCCTTGAGGCGCTGCACCAGTTCGAGGTCGATTCCCGCCTCGTGGTAGATGACGCCGTTGGAGTCGGAACATGCCACGACCTTGCCGCCGAGTTGATGGATCTTCTCGATGGTGTAGATCGCGACGTTCCCCGATCCGGAGACGACGCAGGTCTTGCCTTCGAAGGACTGACCGCGGACCTTGAGCATCTCATTGACGAAGAAGGTGGCGCCGTAGCCGGTCGCCTCGGTGCGCACAAGCGATCCGCCGTAGGAGAGCCCCTTTCCGGTGAGGACGCCCGACTCGTAGCGGTTGGTGATGCGCTTGTACTGGCCGAACATGTAACCGATCTCGCGGCCGCCCACGCCGATGTCGCCGGCGGGTACGTCGGTGTACTCACCGAGATGGCGGTAGAGCTCGGTCATGAAGCTCTGGCAGAAGCGCATGATCTCGGAGTCCGATTTCCCCTTCGGATCGAAGTCGCTCCCGCCTTTTCCGCCGCCGATCGGCATGCCGGTGAGGGAGTTCTTGAAGATCTGCTCGAAGCCGAGAAACTTGATGATGCCGAGGTAGACCGAAGGATGGAAGCGCAACCCTCCCTTGTAGGGGCCGAGGGCGCTGTTGAACTCGACGCGGAAGCCGCGGTTGATCTGCACGTTCCCCTTGTCGTCCTGCCAGGGCACCCGGAAGATGATCTGGCGCTCGGGCTCGCAGATGCGCTCGATGATTTTATGGTGGGTATATTCGGGGTGCTTTACAAGCACCGGCCCGAGCGATTCCAGGACTTCGCGCACTGCCTGATGGAACTCCACCTCGCCGGGGTTGCGCTGGATGACTTCCTGAAAAATCGGTTCGATTTTTTCGTCCATGCGTACTGCTGCTGCCATTGGGGCCTCCTGTGGTCTGATTATGAATTAGGCAGGCGCTTGCCTGTTCTCGCCCAAACAGAACTCAGAGGTATGCATTTTGGATACCGACTTGCAGGAGGTGCTGAATTTTTTTACAAATGCGAGGAAACCCGCCTATTTGTTCCGCACAATCCCCCCTCTGCAGACCTGCAGACCCCAAGGAGCCCCTCCCTTCAAGTAAGCAAACAACTCAACAGAGTACACACTCTTGAGCTACAGCATCTCTATCGGATCGACATCAACGGCCAGGGCGACGGCTTTCGGCACGCAACGGCGAAGGGTATCGACCTGGTCGAGAAAGCGGTGCAGGGGAGGACGCCGGCGTCCTTTGAGCAGGACCTGGACGCGCGTCTTCCCGCGCAGCCTGGCCAGGGGGCAGGGAGCGGGGCCGAGAACCTCCACCTCCGGGTCGGCGGGGAGCGATCCGACGAGCTGCGATGCGGCGCGGCCGACCTTTGCCGCATCGACTCCGGAGAAGACGAGGTTCACCAGAAATCCGAAGGGGGGATAGCCGAGTTCGCGCCGCATCTGCACCTCCTGGGCGTAGAACCCGCGATAGTCGTGTCCGACAGCGGCCTGCAGCGCATAGTGTTCGGGAGACCATGTCTGAAAGAGAACCCGCCCCGGGTTCTGTCCCCGTCCGGCTCTTCCGGCGACCTGGGTAAGCAGGGTGAACGCCCTCTCGGCGCTGCGGAAATCAGGGAGATTGAGGGCCTGATCGGCATTGACGACCCCCACCAGCGTCACCCCCGGAAAATCGTGCCCCTTGGCGATCATCTGCGTCCCCACCAGAATGTCGATCTCCCCGGCGCTCATCCGGGCCACCAGCGCTTCGTGCGCCCCTTTTCGGGCAGTGCTGTCGCGGTCCATGCGGGCGATGCGCGCCCCTGGAAAAAGGCTGCCGACCTCATCCTCCAGGCGCTCGGTTCCGCTCCCTTCCGGGCGCACATCGTCCCCCCCGCAGCCGGGGCAGACCTCGGGGGGCGTCTCGGCGTAATCGCAATAATGGCAGAGCATGCGCCTTCGCCCCTGGTAATAGGTCAGGGTGATTTCGCAGTTGGGGCAGCGGAAGGTGCGCCCGCAGTCGCCGCAGATCAGGTAGGGAGCGAAACCGCGTCGGTTCAGAAGAAGAAGAGACTGCTCGCCGCGCTCCAGGTTCTGCTGCAGGGCAGCGCACAGAGAAGAAGAAAGAGATCCCTCGGGGCGCTCGTTGCGAAGATCGATGAGTTCGACGCTCGGCAGAGGGCGATCAAGGGCGCGCACCGTCAGGGGGAGATAGCCGCTGAGATTTTCCTGCGCACGGTAATAGGTGGTGAGGCCCGGGGTGGCGCTGCCCAGAAGGACGACGGCGCCGGCCATCTGCCCCCGCAGCAGCGCCAGATCGCGGGCGTTGTAACGAAACCCCTCCCCCTGCTTGTAGCTCCCCTCATGCTCCTCGTCGACAACGATGATCCCCACATCGCACAGCGGGGCGAAGATCGCCGATCGCGCCCCGATCACGATGGAGACCTCTCCCCGGGCGATGCTGCGCCAGGCGTCGTAGCGCTCCCCGTCCGAGAGCCCCGAATGCAGGACTGCGATCCTCGTTCCGCTCTTCTCGAAGCGGGCCCGGAAGCGTCCGACGAGCTGTGGAGTCAAGGCGATTTCGGGGACGAGGAGCAGGGCTCGCTTTTCTGCGCGCAGCGCATCGGCGATGGCCCTCAGATAGACCTCGGTCTTGCCGCTGCCGGTGACGCCGTGCAGCAGGAAGGAGGCATAGACCTGAGCGCCCAGCGCCTGCGAAATGGTGCGCAGCGCCTCGGCCTGCTCTTCCGTCGGCTCGGGGGGAGTGTCGGGCGCGACGGGACGATCGAGAAAAGGGTCTCGACGCCTCTCGCGCATCGTTTCGCACACGTAGCCGAGTTCGCAGAGTCGGGCCAGCACCGCGTGGGGAGCGGCAAAGCGGCGGTTGATCTCGCCTAACGGAGTCGCGCCGCGCTCCCGCAGCCAGGCGAGCATCTCTTTCTGCTTCGCGCCTGAGGGTTCCCCAGACTGCTGCGACGCTTCGTAAATCTTTTCGGTCAGGGTCCGCACCCGCGACTTATCGCTCGCAACCGAAGCGGGAAGGGCGCTGCGGATCACCTCTCCGACGGGATGACGGTAATAGGCCGAGGCGCGGCGGAAAAAAGGGATGAGCGAAGCCGGAAACAGGGGGACGTCGTCGAGCACGGCCGCGACGGGCTTGAGCCCCTCCCCGTTCCCCTCTGCGGTCTCGAGAACGAAGCCGACGGCGCTCCGCCGGCCCAACGGAACGCGCAGACGCATCCCGGGAGTGACCTTTTCTTCCAGTTCGGGAGGCACGAGATACGAAAGGGGCGTTTCCAGGGGTGCTGCGACCGCGACGGAGGCGATACGCGAGGGCATGGGGATCCTCCGCTTCGGAATACTTGGAAATGCGTTTACTGCCGGAATGAAATGGAGCGATGAGGACGCCAGAGAGGCAAAAACATCTCACGCCCGCTCCTTCCAGTCGCTAGCGACGCAGAGGCCACAGAGAAAAAAACCGGTTTTGCCTTCTCTGCGTTCTCTGCGCCTCTAGTGAGCGAAGCGAACGGGCGTGAAAAATGCTTTTGCTCTGCTTACCAATATTCAAATGCCACGTGAAGGCTGGAAGGGAGCGACAAGGATTTATACCGAATCACCCCTGAAGCGCTTGGCCGACCTTGCGCCCGAATTCGCGGCAGGCGATCTGATCGTCTTCGGTCGGCTTGAAGCGGAAATGGATTCCTGGGACCGGCAGATTATATTTGAGCCCCGCGAGACGCTCCTCGACCATCTTCACAGCTTCGCCGCTCCAACCGAAGGAGCCGAAGACGGCGCCGAGTTTGCCCCGGGGGGCGACGGTGGTAAGGAGAGAGAGGGCCTGCCAGACCGGCGGGGGGGCGTCGCGGTTGATCGTCGGCGTCGCCATGATCAGGGCGTCGGTGCTCTCGATGAGGTCCCGAAGCTCCTGGTTCTCGACGGTGATGATGGCGCGCTCCTCCACCTCCACCCCCTGGCTCTCCAGCCCCTCGCGGACATAATGCGCCATGTCGCGGGTGTTGCCGTGGGGAGAGAGGGTGAGCAGCAGCGCCCGTTTGCGCCCGGTGTCCTGGGGCGCGGCGGAAAGGCGGCGGTAGGCGTCGATCTTGGCCTGCACGTCCCGGCGGATCAGCGGACCGTGGGAAGGAAGAATCATGTCGATGGACAGATTCTCCACCTTGGCCACCGCTTCGCGCACCTTTTCCTTGAAGGGGCGCATGATCGAATCGAAATAGAAGGTGAATTCGCCCGAGAAATCCGGCGTCTCGTCGTCAAAGAGAGTCTCGGAGCAGAAATGGGCGCCGAAGGCGTCACAGGAGAAAAGAAGTTTTTCCTCCGGCAGCCAGGTGAACATCGTGTCGGGCCAGTGCAGGTAGGGCGCGAGAAAAAACTTGAGGGTGCGTCCCCCGAGATCGATCTCCTCACCCTCGGAAACGATGTGCGTCTTCATCGGATGGTTGAAGATCTGCCGGAGAAAATTCTCCCCCGGACGGGTGCACACGACGGTCGCCTGAGGGTAGCGCTCGAGAACCTTGTCGAGAGCCCCGGAATGATCCGGTTCGGTATGGTTGACCACGACGTAGTCGACCCCCCGGTCGCCGGCGAGGCGTTCGACGTTCTGCAGGTATTCCCGGGTGAAGGGAGCCTTGACGGTGTCGATGAGGGCGGTTTTCTCCTCTCCCCGGATCAGGTAGGCGTTGTAGGTGGTGCCGTTGCGGGTGGGGAATAGCTCATCGAAGATCTTCAGATCGAAATGGCGAGCTCCGAGCCAGAAGACATCGGAGCGGATTTCCGTCGTACCGGACATGGCGTGCACTCCTTAGCAAAGAATCAGGTGGAAAACCAAAGTCCTAAAAAGATACCGCAGAGGACCGGAGCTGACAAGGCTCACTGGCGCTTCCGATCTCGGCTATGTTATAAAATCCCTTGGATGACAAGGAGGCTCGATGGACAGGACGGACGACAAATCGGTGAAAAGGGGGATTTCCCGCCGGACCTTCCTTCTTGGAGTCGGGGGGAGCGGGGGGCTCCTTTTCGGCGGCGCCCTCTACCGCGAACCTCGGCTGCTGCAGATCGAGGAAATCACCCTGGCGTCCCCCCGGATGCCCAAGGGAGCGGAAGTACGCCTGGTGCAGCTCTCGGATCTGCACATCGACGCTCTGGCCCCCTACCACCAGGAAGTGGCCGCGACCGTCGGGGCTCTCGACCCCGATGCGATTGTGCTGACGGGGGACTACCTGGAGAAGAGCCGCAACATCTGGGACGTGCGCAGTTTCCTCGAAATGCTCCGAAGAGACGGCCGCGTTTTCGCCGTTCAGGGAAACTGGGACTATTGGGCGCGCCTCGAAGGGGAGAACCTGCGCAGACACTTCGCCCAGTGCGGGGCGACCCTGCTCATCAACGAACGCCGGGATATCGAGCTGAATGGGGCGCCCATATCCATTCTGGGCCTTGATTACCCCTCCACCGCCGATGCCCTCTCAAACCTTCAGCAAGGCGCCGACCCCGAAAGGGTCAACCTGCTTCTGTCCCACGTCCCCGCCTTCGCACACCAGCATCTGGAGAGCTATATCGATCTCGTCCTGTGCGGCCACACTCACGGAGGGCAGGTGCGCATCCCCTTCGTCCCACCCTTCTATCTCCCACGCTTTTCCGGACGCTTCGTTGCGGGCCTTTACAAGGTCGGGCCGAACGAAACGCCCCTCTACGTCAACCGGGGAATCGGAACGAGCCTTCTTCCCGTTCGCCTATTTTGCCGCCCCGAAGTGACGGTGATTCGCCTCATCTCTGAGAAACAAACCTGAATTCCACTCCTCCCCCTCCTGGATCAGGAGGGGGTCGGGGGGTGGTAGAGATTGAGACCTTACCACCCCCCAACCCCTCCAAAATAGGAGGGGAGACAAGTGATGCGCACGTAGTGCTCTTGCGTTCCTCACTTCTCGATTTCGAGAAATTTCAGGAGCCTTCGGATGTCGGTCATCAGGGCTTCGAATCCTTCGCCGTTGAGGCTCTGGGCGCCGTCGCACAGGGCCTTGTCCGGATCGGGGTGAACTTCGATCATCACCCCGTGAGCTCCGGCCACCAGCGCCGCCTTGGCCATGACGGGGACGAGAGGACGTTTTCCGGTGGCGTGGCTCGGGTCGACGATGATCGGCAGGTGGCTCATCTCGCGGATGAGCGGAACGACCGAGAGATCGAGGGTGTTGCGGGTGGCCGACTCGAAGGTGCGGATCCCCCGCTCGCACAGGATCACCTCGCCGTTTCCCTCGGCGACGATATACTCGGCCGCCGCCAGAAACTCTTCGATAGTGGCGCTCATCCCCCGCTTGAGCAGAACCGGACGGCGCAGCTTCCCGACCTCCTTGAGCAGATCGAAATTCTGCATGTTGCGTGCGCCGATCTGGAGAATGTCGGCGTAGCGGCACACCGCATCGAGCTGCTCGATGCGCATCACTTCGGTAATGACCGGAAGCTTCGCCTCGTCTCCGGCCGTTCGGAGCATCTTCAACCCCTCGACCCCGAGCCCCTGGAAGGAATGGGGTCCGGTGCGGGGCTTGAACGCTCCACCCCGAAGGATGTGGGCGCCGGCGGCCTTGACGAGGTGCGCCGAGGCGAGCATCTGCGCCTCGCTCTCGATGGAGCACGGGCCGGCGATGATGACGGGGGAATGGCCGTCCCCGATCGAGACGCCGCCGACCTCGACGACAGTGGAGACGGGATGGAAGTCGCGCGAAACCATCTTGTAGGGCTTGCTCACATGGATCACCTCGCGCACCCCTGGCAATTCGCGGATTCCCGAGTCATCGACATACCCCTGATTTCCCAGCACCCCGATGGCGGTCCGCTCGCTGCCGGGGATCGGTTCGGCTCTGAGTCCCATGGCCTGCACGGCCTCCTGCACCGTCCGGATCTGCTCGGCGGTAGCGCTGTGATGCATGACGATCAGCATGATTGAGGTCCCTTAAGTGGTCGAATTGAGCAGGTCGATCCGGAAGTTTCCGGGCGAAAGCCTAGCTTAGCTGCGCCACCGGGGGAATTCAACTCTTATTCCACACAGCCCGACGACTTCAAATAAGAAGTTTTTCGGATATACTTCCCTGGTTTTTGAGCACTTGAATCCCTTACAAAGGAGTGAACACCATGATGAGAAAAGCCGTCCTGACCTCAATCGTCTCCTGCGCCGCTCTCCTGCTGCTCTCCCATCCCGCCCTCGCCACCGAAAAAGGACGCGAGTTGATCAACTCCCTCGGGTGCAAGGCCTGTCACCAGTTCGAAGGGAGCGGCGGCTCTCTCGGTCCGGCCCTCGAAGGAACGGGGGCGAGATTGAGCCAGGAACAGATCCGGCAGAAGATGATTGAGCCCAGAGCCACCAACCCGAGTTCGGCCATGCCCTCGTACAAACATCTGTCCGAAGCCGACCTCGATGAAATCGTCAAATTGCTTCAGAACTTGAAATAAAATTTATATTTATCAAGCTTTCACCACAAAGAGCACTGAGAGTGCGAATCTTCTGTCCTGCGTGCTCTTTGCGGCAACGGCTTTCAATCCCTTCCTCCCGCCCCTGCGCAGTTGTCAAAAAATTCTCACTATGCTAGGTTCCATCCGGAAACTCCGGATGGAACCTGACCGAGTTTCTGATCCTGAAACGATCATTTTTTCGCAAGGCCAAGTAAATCAATGGATTGCGCCCCATGACCCAACGCATGATAGAAATCACCAGCCCTCTGTTCATCCCCGAGAAGCGCCTGCTGGAGGGAGAGCGACCAGCGGAAATCTTCGGCCCGGGACCCCTGTGCCTGGAGATCGGCTGCGGACTCGGCGATTTCGTCGTCGAATTGGCTGCCCGTCATCCGGAAAAAACATTTCTCGCTATCGACATCTACAACAAGGGGTGTCTCAAGACATGCGCCAAGGCCGAGGCCGCTGGCCTAGGCAATATTCGCGTCATGCGCATGGAGGCGCGCTGGCTCCTGTCTCGCCACCTTCCCCTCGAGCGCCTCTCGGCCGTCTACATCAATTGTCCGGACCCCTGGCCGAAAAAGCGCCATCGGCGCCGCCGACTGGTCAATGCTGCCTTCCTGGCTTCTCTGTTGCCGCACATGCGCCCCGACGGGGAGTTCTTCTTCGCTTCGGACTTTCACGACTATGCACTTGACGTCGCCGATGCCGTCGACGCGCTCCCCGGGTGGGAAAGCTGTCTTGACCCACCGTGCACCGAGCATCTTCCGGGCTACCCCCTGTCCAAATACATGCGCCGCTTTCTCGAAAAAGGAGAGCCGATCCACCACGTCCAAGCACGCCGGGTTCCCGGCCTCGTCACCGCCCAGACGAAAACGCCGACGCTTCGCCCCGGTTTCCGGGTCCCCCTCCAAGCGGCGGCGCCGTGAACCGCCCTTATCTCACGGCGCAGATCGAGGGGACGGGCGGGTCGATTCGTGAAGAGCCCGACGATTTCTTTGTGGAGGAACTCCCCCTCTATAAGCCTTGTGGCCAGGGCGAGCACCTTTATCTCACCATCGAAAAGAGGGGGGTGACGACGTTCGAGCTTCTGGGGCGCCTCGCCAGGGCTCTCGGCGTACCCGAAAGGACCATCGGTTATGCGGGGCTCAAGGACGCCCGTGCCACCACGCGCCAGACGCTGAGCGTCTGCGGCGTCGCCCCGGAGCAGGCGGCCGCACTACAGATCGAAGGAGTCACGGTGCTGCAGGCCCTGCGCCATCGCAACAAACTGCGGGTCGGCCATCTGGCGGGAAACCGTTTCGTCATCCGCATCCGTTCGGTGCGCCCGGAGAGCCTCGAAGCGGCTTCGCAGATCCTCGGCCGCCTCGAAGAGGAGGGAGTCCCCAACTTTTTCGGCGAGCAGCGCTACGGCGCGTTGGGCAACTCCCACAGGATCGGCGCCGCCCTGCTGCGGGGGGACTTCGAGGAGGCGATGACTCAGATCATCGGAGACCCCGAGTCGATCGGCAATGCGCGGTGGCGCCGGGGAGCCGAAGCCTTTCGTGCAGGGGATTTCGAGGCAGCCCTCGAGGCCCTGCCGCCCAGGATGCGGGACGAGCGCCGCATGATCGGCGAACTCCAGAAAGGGGCTCCGGCAAAGGATGCCGTGCTGACCCTTCCGAAGAAGCTTCTGCGCCTGTATCTCTCGGCGTTCCAGTCATCGCTGTTCGACAGGGTTGTGGAGCGCCGCATCGGGGCGCTCGGCCGCCTGCTGCCAGGCGATCTGGCCTTCAAGCACGCCAACGGCGCGTGTTTTCTC
This sequence comes from Desulfuromonadales bacterium, assembly GCA_029289095.1. Taxonomy (GTDB): domain Bacteria; phylum Desulfobacterota; class Desulfuromonadia; order Desulfuromonadales; family JACZKF01; genus JARFUG01. The sequence continues at coordinate 12,444 of JARFUG010000047.1, read as the reverse complement.
GTCGAGGATGCCGAGCAGGAGCAGCCCCGGGCCGACAAGATGGAAATCAGCCCCTCCGGTCCCCTGTTCGGACACAAGATGACGTCGCCCTCGGGGGAGCCCGGACGTATTGAGGAAGCTCTCCTTGCGGAAGAGGGGATCGCGAAAGAAGACTTCCGCCTTGGTGGCGGTCTGAGCATGGAAGGGGAGCGCCGCCCCCTGCGGGTCCTCCTCGGGGAGCCTTCGGTCCGGCAGGACGCAGGCGATCTCGTCGTTTCCTTCGTCCTTCCCGGCGGAAGCTTCGCAACAAGCGTCCTGCGGGAGATAATGAAGCCGAGCCAGGAGCCAGGAGCCAGGAGTAAGGAGTAAGGAGTAAGGAGTAAGGAGTAAGGAGTAAGGAGTAAGGAGTA
>JARFUG010000047.1:0-11955 GCA_029289095.1 Desulfuromonadales bacterium | reverse complement strand
GGAGTAAGGAGTAAGGAGTAAGGAGTAAGGAGTAAGGAGTAAGGAGTAAGGAGTAAGGAGTATTTTGCGGCGATTTTGACGTCAAGGTTTATTCCGGCTCCTGGATTCTGGTTCTGCTCCCAACTCCCAACTCCCAACTACCAAGGAGTCAAACATGATTCCCGACGAACCTCAGCGACCTTCCGAGGATTTCCGCGTCAACTTTTTCCGCCCCCGTTCCGACTACATGCGCCGGAAGGTCCACACCATCTGGGGGCTGCTGGCGGCCTGGGCGCTGCTGACCTTCGGCTTCCAGGGACTGCTGGTCCTCAGCGCCGAGGAAGTCTCCGGGGACGGACCCCTGACCCGCATCTCGCTTCTGGGGATCCCTTTCCATCACTGGTTCACCGGGCAGTTCCTCATCCTGTGCTTCATTCTTCTGTGCTACATCTTCAACACCAGAGTCGACCGGCTCACCCGCACCCAACCGAAGCGCAAATAGGAGATCGGCCATGATCGGCGAGAGCGTAAAGATGACCCCTGCCGTCCTGCTCCTTCTTGCCCTGGGGATTTCCCTGATCGTCGGTCTCTACGCCCGAGCGCGCAAGGGAGAATATTACCTCGGCACCGGACACAGCATCGGCCGCATGGGGATCGGCGCCGCCATCGCCTCGAACTGGATGAGCGCCGCATCCTTCCTCGGCATCGCCGGAGTCTTCTACCTCCAGGGGTATTTCGCCCTGGCCTACGTCATCGGCTGGACGGGAGGGTATGTTCTGCTGCTGATCCTCATGGCCTCCCAGATCCGGCGCTTCGGGCGCTATACCGCCCCCGACTTCGTCGAGGCGCGCTACGAGTCGACCGCCGCGCGCGTCCTCTCGGCCGTCATCACCATCCTCATCTCCCTGGTCTACTGCATTGCCCAATACAAGGGGATCGGCCTCGTCTTCGGCTGGATCTTCGGCATCGACTACACCTACGCACTGCTTCTGGGCGCCGTCGTCGCCCTCTCCTACATCCTGTTTGCAGGGTACCTCGGCGCCACCCGCAATCAGCAGCTTCACTATGCCATGCTCATCGTCTCGTTTCTGGTTCCTCTGATGTTCGTGGCCTACAAGCTCGGTTATTTCTGGCCCCTCCCCCAGCTAGGCTACGGACAGGCGCTGCAGGACCTGAGTCTCGGCAACATGCGCGAATACGTCTCCCCCTGGACCTTCGGAACGCCTTTCGAGTGGATCGCCCTGTGCTTCACGCTGATGGTCGGGACGGCCGGACTTCCCCACGTCCTGTCTCGCTTCTACACCGTCCCCAACCCCCGTGACGCCCGCTGGAGCGTGCTGTGGGGTCTCTTCTTCATCGGGCTTCTTTACTGGAGCGCGCCGGCCTACGGCGCCTTCGCACGCGCCTGGGAGGCCCGACACACCCTCGCCGCGGACGGCGACGACGTGACGGCGCTGGCCGACATCATCGTCCTGAAGGCGGGAGAGTGGGCGGGAATTCCCGAATGGCTGGTGGCGGTCCTCGCCGTGGGGGCGATCCTGGCGGCCTTCTCCACCATTACAGGGCTTCTCGTCTCCGGCGCCGGGGCTTTCTCCTACGACATCTATTACCGCCTGATCAACCCCAAGGCCGACGACCGCCAGCGCATGGCCGTTGCAAGAGGGACGACCCTCGTGTTGGCCATGCTCGTCCTCATCGGCGCCCTCAACCCGCCGGGGCTAATCGCGCAGATCACCGCGGTGGCCTTCGCCCTTGCGGGCAACACCCTGTTCCCTCTTTTTCTTCTCGGGATCTGGTGGGACAGGACAAACAAGTTCGGTGCGATCGCCGGAATGATCACGGGGATGTGCATCACCGCCGCCAGCCTGCTGCCCGGGCACATCCTTCCCGGGTTCAATGCCTTGTTTCCGCCGACCTCCTCGGCGCTGATCGGGGCGCCGATCGTCATCGTCGTCATGATTGTCGTCTCCCTTCTCACCCCGGCGCCAAGCCTCAAGATCCGTCGTTTTCTCGCCGAGCAGGTACATAAATACTGAACCACCCCCTCATCCATTGACGAGAGGGCGTGACTCTGCTAAAAGTGCGTAGCCTTAAAAAGACGTTTTACTGAATAGGAGAAGGACGAATGAAGCTCGTCCTGTCTGCCGGCAGCCTCTACACCCTGCCCCTTCCAAAAATCTTCGAAATTGCCCGGGATACTGGTTTTGACGGCGTCGAAGTCATCATCAACCAGGACTTTCGCTTTTCGAACGGTATTGCGCTGCTGCGAGACATCCAGCAGATTCACCCTATCCTGTCTCTGCATGCTCCCTTTTTCGAGATCGACGGCTGGGGGAACAAGATCGACCAGTTGCACCGCACCATCGAACTCGCCCTGGAAATCGGAATCCCTCTGATCAACTTTCACCCCCCTTCATGGATGGCCTTCGAACTGAAATTCTGGCGCTGGTTGAAGAACGTGCGTGACTTCCAGGCCGAAATCGGCCGGGGAGAAGTTATCGTCACCGTCGAGAACATGCCCTCCACCGGCGCATTCAAGTCAAATCCATATTTCTGGGGAACAACGGGCGCCCTCATCCAGTTCATGCAGGAGCACAACCTCTTTCTGACCTTCGACACCGCTCACATGGGCTCCTCGAAAGCCAACTTCCTTGGAGACTTCCATCTGTTCTACGACTCCGGGTGCATGCGCAACATCCATTTCTCTGACTATGGCCACGGTCGCGAACACCTCCTGCCGGGCCGGGGAATTCTCCCCCTGACCCGATTTCTGAATCACCTCAGGGAGACGGAGTATGATGAAGCGCTCACCCTCGAGCTCGATCCCCATGAGTTTCCCCGGGAGGAAGAGCTGATCCGGGAGGCGATGGCGGAAATCTTCGTCTATCTGTGCCAGGAGACGCGCAGAGGGAAAGAAGAAGGGATCCAGAGGCGAGGGGGCGCCCAGGAGAAGGGGTCGGAGAAAGGAAGGGCGCCCTTTCTCGAGAGAAGACGAGTTCAGCGGACGATGTAGACCGAACAGCGCGCGTGGAGGGCGACCTTTGTCGACACGCTCCCCATCAGCGCACGCTTGACGCGCCCAGCCCCGGACGAGCCGATGACAATGACATCGACCTCCTCCTGATCGGCGAAGGAGAGGATCTCGTCGCCCGCATCCCCGTAGTGCACCACGCTCTCCAGGTCGATCCCCGCATCCGACGCCCCTTTCTCCACCACATAGAAGATCCGGCTACGGTTGTGCTCCCAATCGGGGCGTTCCGTCGCCGGCGGCGAAGGGAAGAAATCGGTGAAGGAGGGGGCGCGCATTCCGGGCAGGACGAGCATGGCGTAAAGCTTGCCCTTGAACCGGGAACCGGAACCGGTCGCCAGCCGCACGGCCTCCTCCGCCGCCTTGTCCGACTGCGGCGAACCGTCTATGGCCACGAGGATTTTCTTTCCGACATTCAGCACAGATCCGCTCCTGGTCAAATGGTAAAACGATTCTAAACGCTGAAAAGAAGACGTGTCAATCCGGATGTCCGCCCGGAATGCCCCCGGCGTCCGGGCGCCGGCTGCCACCCCCTCTTTCTTCCCTATGTTTTTCATCGGGTTCCACAGGCATTTAATCCCCCGCAATCAATTTCCTTTGACTTGTAAAACAGAATTTTATATCCTGAACAGGTTTTGGGATGGGCTTCTTATTCATTGATATTTCAGCGGGTTCAGCCGATCCCAACCCGTCTACAACTTCTCTCATTTTGTATCATTAGCCCTTGACACGACAGTTTTTTTTCATAAAGATGGGGAGCGATATTTCCCGTTGTTCCAATCTCCCACAGAGGGATTCGCTATGACAAAAAAAGACAAGTCCGAATATATCATTCAGGCGGTCTCCCATGCTCTCGACCTCCTCGAGCAATTCCACGACGACGTCGACGAACTTGGAGTCACCGAACTCAGCAAAAGACTCAAGCTGCACAAGAACAACGTCTTTCGCCTCCTGGCCACCCTTGAGTCGCGCGGATACATCGAGCAGAACAAGGCGACCGAAAACTATCGCCTCGGCCTGAGATCGCTGGAACTCGGACAGACCTTCATCAAACAGATGGGGCTTCTTCGACAGGCCAAACCGATTCTGGAGCGGATCGTCGAGGAATGCAACGAAACCTCCTACGTGGCGATCTTCAAGGACGGCTATATCGTCTATCTCGACGTTGTGGAAACGGACCTGACCGTCCGGGTCGTATCGCGTGTAGGCTCCCGTCTCCCGGCCTACTGCACCGCTTCCGGGAAGGTGCACATGGCCCACATGTCCGAAGAGGAGGTCGATACCGTTCTGCCGAAGGAGATGAAAGCGCATACTCCGACGACGATTACCGACAGGGATCAGTTCAAGGCTGAACTACGCAGGGTAGCCGAGCAGGGGTATGCCATCGACAATGAGGAATACGATCTTGGAGTGCGCTGTATCGCCGCCCCCATTCGCGACTATACCCGGCGCATCGTCGGGGCTGTGAGCGTCTCGGGTCCATCGATGCGCCTGAGCGAGGAGCGGATGGAAAAAGAGATGGTCCCCATCATCCTCCGCGCTTCCGAAGACCTCTCGACCCGACTCGGTTTTCACAAGTAGCACGTGGGAATCAACGAATATCCGACGCCATTCCCCTCGGGAATGGCGTTTTTTATTCGGCCGCGGCACGCAGCGTCTTCCAGAGTTCGTGCACCCGCGCCTCCGTCGCATCCCATGATCCCGAGTTGTCGATGACAAAATCGGAGCGAGCCGCCTTCTCCTCCTGGGGCATCTGCGCATCGAGACGCGCTCGGGCCTGCTGCTCGCTCAGGGCGTCTCGCGCCATGAGGCGCTGCATGCGGACCTCTTCGCCGGCGATCACCGTCAGGACCGCATCGACCCTGTTTTCGGCGCCGACCTCAAAAAGAAGGGGCGCCTCATAGACGACGACGGAACTGCGCCGGGCGGCCTCTCTCAGGCGCTCCTCCGCCAGAGCGGCGATGGCCGGATGAATGATTCGGTTAAGCGCCTGACGCAAGTCGGGATCGCCGAAAACGAGAGAGGCCAGCGCCGACCTGTCGAGCGAACCATCGCGACGCAGAATACCCTCACCGAAGCGCTCGACCAGGCGCTTCAGCACGGGCGACCCCGGCAGGACGACCTCCCGCGCGAGCGCATCGGCGCTGACAACCTCCGCACCCAGGGCGCCCAGCGCAGCGGCGACCCGACTTTTTCCTGAAGCGATCCCACCTGTCAGACCGAGAATCATCGCTAAAACCTCCCTCAGGACTTAATGCCCCATTCCCACGATCCTGTCAATCTTCATCCTTTCAGTTATAATTAAGTATCCAGGAGCCAGGAGCCGGAATCCAGTAGAATAATCAAAGCGTTCAGTTCTTCTTCTGTCCTCTGTCCTCTGTCTTTTGGCTCCTGAATTCTGGATTCTGCCCACACGGAGGTTGCAATGGCGAAAACAATCCCGAAAATGATTCTCGACCTTGCCTCCGAGCGTTCGGACAAGGTCGCTTTGCGAAGAAAGAAGGAGGGAACCTACCGCGACATTACGTGGAAGGATCTGGAGTCGCAGGTGCGCCTCTTCGGCCGCGCGATGATGAGGGTCGGCATCGAGAAGGGGGACCGTGTCGCGATCATGTCGCCCAACGCCCCCGAGTGGGTCTATTGCGATCTCGGCGCCATGGCGGCCGGGGGTCTCTCGGTTCCGGTCTACCATACCGAAGGGCTCGACACGATACTGCACATCCTGAAGGACTCCGGAAGCCGCCTCCTCTTTATCCATTCGGCCCTGATCGCCAAAGACATTCTGGCGCGCAGGGACGAGCTCCCGCAGCTCAAGAAGATCGTCCTGCTCTATGATGATGAAGCGACCATGGGGGTACAGACATTGGCCGACTTTCTCACAGGGGGCGACGAAGTCCCCTTCGAGGAGCTCGAGAGGCGCCTCGTGCAAACAGGCGCCGAAGAGATCGCGACCATCGTCTACACCTCGGGGACGACCGGGGCGCCGAAGGGAGTGTGCCTTACCCATCGAAACATCCTCTCCAACCTGGAGGCCTGCGCCGACACCTTCCCCATCGGCCCCGGCGACGAGTGCCTCTCGTTCCTCCCACTCTCCCACGTCTTCGAACGCGTCGACGGCTACTACTTCATGCTGAGAAACGGGGTCGTCATCTCCTACGCCGAGAGCATCGACACCGTAACCGTCAACCTTCAGGAGGTGCGCCCCACGGTGATGATCAGCGTCCCGCGCCTGTACGAGAAGATGTATGCCCGTGTCATGGAAAGGGTTCTCTCAGGCCCCTATCTGCGCAAGCAGATCTTTTTCGCGGCCCTTCGCGCCGGTCGCGCCCATGTGCGCATCGAGAACGAGGGACGCGAGCCGTCGGCTCCCCTTCGGGCGGTAGTGAAGCTCGCTCGCAAGGCCGTTTTCTCCAAACTGACTGAGCGGCTCGGCGGCAGGATGCGCTTTTTCATCTCCGGCGGGGCTCCTCTGGCAGGGGATATCGACCTTTTCTTCCGGGCGGCCGGAATCCCCGTTTATGAGGGGTACGGGCTGACCGAGACCGCAGGGGGGATCGCCGTCAACTCCCCCGAAGCGTCCCGGGCCGGGACGGTGGGGCGCATCTTTCCCAACACCGAGGCGCGCATCGCCGAAGACGGCGAGATTCTGCTGCGCGGCGACGGCGTCTTCGAGACATACTGGGAGCGCCCTGATGACACGCGCAATGCGTTCACGGACGGCTGGTTCATGACCGGGGATACGGGAAAGCTCGACAAGGACGGCTTTTTGAGCATCACCGACCGCAAAAAAGACATCATCGTCACGGCCGGAGGCAAGAACATCGCCCCGCAGCCCATCGAAAATCGCTTCAAGTCGGACAAATTCATCGCCAACACCGTCGTCTTCGGCGACAAACGCCCCTTCCTGGTCGCTCTCATCGTGCCGAACCTGGAAAACGTGGAGAAGTTCGCCCGATCAAAGAGGCTCGACTTTCTCAACCATTGCGACCTCGTCAACCTTCCGCAGGTGTTGCGCCTGATCCGGGAGCGCGTCGACCATCTGCAAAAGGATCTCCCCTCCTTCCAGCGCATCAAGCGATTCACTCTGCTGTCTCAGGATCTCGCCTCCTCCCAGGTCACGCCGACCCTCAAGGTCAAACGCAAAGTCGTTGAAGGGGATTTCCGCGAGGTCCTGGAGGCGATGTATCATCATCAGGATCACGGCATTCACGATGCGGCGTTCTGCATCGTCGACAGCGGAACGGAAGAGGAAAATAAAACCTGAGAAAAGATCTTCTTCATCTGGAGGTAAAAGAGGATTTACAACGGTCTGCCCCGCGGGTTATCCTACGGAGTCATATTTTGCTGGTGAGCCCGCGATGTCGATACAGGAAGAACACCGACAGACTGCATTGAGTGAAGAAGCGTTGCTGGGACTCGTGCGACTTCTGAAGGCGCTCTCCTTCTACCCTTCGGGACACACATCCCTGCGCAATGCGGTACAGGAAGCGCAAAAAGGATTCGACGCGGTCCTGGACGGCGGCGACCCTCTCGTGCTGACGGTTCGAAGAAAAGAGCTGCGCCTGAGCGAAGATCTCCCCGTGGGGCCGAACCACCCCGCCCTGGCCAAACTCGCCTCTCTCCTTTTCGATCGACGCGTCCAGACCCTCACCTTCCTTCCCGGTCTCTGCGACCGCGATCTTCTGAGCCTTGCAAACGGCCTGCGGCTCGATCCAGCGCTTGTCCAGCAACGAGGCGGTTTCCCCGCAGTCCTCGACGAGGACGGAATCGCTTCGATCGCCGTCAACGAAACCGACATTTCCGCCCTGCTGCGCCGCAGAGAGGAGATGGAGTCGGCCGAGTCCGGCGGATCGCAGGAGGAGTTCGAGCAAGAACCCTCCCCTGTCGAAGAAGAACAGCCCGCGGCCGACCCCCTCGATCCTCTCGATCTGCTCGACCGGCTCGGCTCGGAGGATTCCGATTATCGCTTCCGGCAGGATCTCGAGGCGCTGCTTGCTTTTATCCGAGAGCATCTGGACGAAGCCCACCGGGACAAGATTCTCGAGACTTTCGACGTCCTTCTGGCACGGAGCGCCGAGGAAGAGCGCCCCTCCCGCCGCGAGGAAATCCTCAGGGCGCTTCGGGAGCTCGCCACGCCGGAAGTGCTGCACTTCTTCGTCCAGTCGCTGCTCGCCGCCATCGGCGACGACGCTCTGCAGAAGAGGATCCTGCGCATTCTGCTCTTCTATCGGAAAGAAGCAGTCGCTTCTCTGATGGAGCATCTCGCCTCCGAGAACGACCAGAACCGTCGCAGGATATGTCTGAAGGCTCTCGCGAGGCTTGCGAAAACCGACGCCTTGCCGGTTCTTCTCGCGTATCTGGAAGATGAGCGCTGGAGTTTGGTCCTCGACACCGTGGCCCTTCTGGGGCATCTGCGCATCGTCGAGGCGACGGCGCACCTGCGGAAAACGACGGGACACCCCGACATCCGTGTGCGGCGTGAAAGCATTCGCGCCCTGACCAGGATCGGTGGAGACGAAGCGCTGCATCTGCTGCTCGATACCCTTCAGGGCTCCGACACTGCCTTGAAGCTGCAGGCTCTCTTGTCCCTCGGAGCGCTGCGCAATCCGGCGGCAGCCCCCACGCTCATCCGGCTGATCCAAACTCCAGACCGCTGGATGAAAGAACTCGAGATCCGCAAAGGGGCAATTAAGGCTCTCGGGGAGATCGGCTCCCCGGAGGCGATTCCGCTGCTGCTGAAAATTTTGAGGGAGCGTCGATTGTGGCAACGCAAGCGCGTCGATGAACTGCGGGCCGCCGCCGCTTCGGCCTTGGGAGGGATCGCCTCCGACGAGGTAGCCGCCGCCCTGAAGGGGGCGACGGAAGACTCTTCCCCCCTCGTGGCGCGCGCCGCCGTACAGGCTCTCAAAAATTTTAGAAAAGACGTCCATGACCCAGATAATCGCTAAAGATATCGTGCAGAGCTTTGCCGGCGCGCTCAAAGGACTGCAGCTCTACCCCGCCGGGCATCCGGGGAGCGAAGTGAAGCTGCGCGCCCTGTGCAGCCATCTGCTTTCCTTTCTCTCCCAGGGCAGGGAGTTGCGCATCGGCCTGATGGAAGAGGCCCTCCTTCTGAACGAGCACCTCTTTACCGACTCCACTCCGGGCGCGGAGGCGATTGCCGCGGCGCTGCAGGGATCGAAGCTGCTAGGGCTCGAGTTCCACCCGGGACTCGGTGAAAAGGATATTCGGGGGCTACTGACATTGCTGCAGAGGAAGCACCAACCCCCCCCTTCCTTCGAAGCCATCCTGGAGGCCGAGGGGGTCCGGCACATCACACCTCTGATCGCCGAAGAAGAATCCCCCAGGGAGGTGTACGGGCGGGCGATCCAGGTAATGGAGACGGTCTTCCGGGATGCACGAATGGGAAAGGTTCCCTCTTCCCAGGATGTGGTCGAAGTGGTTCGAAGCATGGTGAAGGTCACCCTGACGGCCCCCCATGCGCTCCTCGCCCTGACGATGCTCAAGGATTACGACAACTACACCTTCACCCATTCCGTAAACGTCTCGGTCATCGCAATGGCGGTCGGCCGGGCCTGCGCACTCCCCCCCGCAAAGCTCCGGATTCTCGGGTTGGGCGCCATGCTGCACGATATCGGCAAGCTCAAGATCGATATCGACATCATCAACAAGCCGGGAAAACTGACGACGGAGGAATTCGAAGAGATCAAGAAGCATCCGGCCAGCGGAGCGGCGCTGGTGGAACAGATGCAGGGGATCTCATCCGAGGTGATCGACATCGTTCTGTGTCACCATCTCCGATACGACCGCAGCGGGTATCCGATAGACGCAAAAGGGCGAACCATTTCACCGATGGCCGATATGGCGGCGATCGCCGATACCTACGACGCCATGACGACCCTGCGCAGCTACCAGCGCCCCGCCACGCCGCGCAAGGCGATCGAGAACCTGAGGGAGATGTCCGGCAAAGCGCTTCACCCGACCTTTCTCGAGAATTTCATCGCCTTTCTCGGCCCCTATCCCGTCGGCTCACTGGTGCGCCTCAACAGCGGCGAAGTCGCTCTGGTGATCTGGATGGACGTGAACGCCTCCGACCACATCCGTCTCAGAATCCTTTTCGATGAAAGGGGAGAGCGTCTCGACGACACGGTGTTGATCGAACTGCGCGGCGGCGATACGCGCCGGATCGTCGCGGAAGTCGATCCCGCTGCCAAAGGGATCGTCATCACCGACTACATGGAAGACCTTCTTGCAGAGCCGCTGGTGAGGTGAATCGATTTTGCTCAGGCAGAGAGGCGCCCGAGGGCTTTGACCGTCTCGACGCGCAGTGCGGGACGGGGGTCGCTGAGCAGGGGGAGAAGATACTTTTCGGCATCCGCCGAACCGATGCGCCCCAGCGAGCGCACAATGGCGCACAGCAGTTCGGTATCGGATTCGCGCATCACGGCGGCAAGATAGGGGAGCAGACGCGGGTCGCCGTAGCCCCCCAGAGCGTTGGCGGCATGGACCCGAACTGCGGGGGCGGGGTCGCGCAGAAGACGCGTGAGCGGCGCCAGGGCCTGGGGACTTTTTTTGTCGCCCAGAACCTGCGCCGCGGCTGCGCGAACCTCGGCATCGGAATCTTCGAGAGCTTGTATCAGCGGTACGATCGCATCCGGAGCGTTCACCAACCCCATCGCAAAAACGGCCCGCACCCGCACCCCCCTCTGGGAAGAGGTCAGGTCCCGCACCATCTGCGGCAGATTCAGCAGCGCCTCCAGAGCTTCGAGCGCCTCGGCCGCCGCCTGCCGCACTCCCTCATCCGGATCGCTCAACGCTTCTCGCAGTCTGCCTAATCTCTCATCGAGCATACACTTCTCGCAATCCTGATCGATATTTTGGGGCTTGGGACCGATCGGCCCCGTCTCAATCCATGCTTGTCACTGCAAGACATGCACCAACTACTCTGACGGCGCAGAAACGAAGACGTCACGGTATCGTCGCAAAGCTCTTCGCACAACCGCAAGCGCCTGTCGGGGTCCCTCCAGATCTTCTACGAGAACCTCTTTATTTTCAAGAGATTTATATTCCGCAAAGAATTTACGGATTTCCTCCAGCTTGTAATGGGGGAGTTCGCGGTAGTGGCGAAATGCGCAGAAAGCCACATCGTGCAGGCTGACGGCGATGATCTTGTCGTCGGTCCCCTTCTCATCCTTCATGCGCATCATTCCGACTGCGCGGGCATCCATGACGGTCAGAGGATGGACCGGCTCCAGGCACAGGACCAGGATGTCGAGGGGATCGCCGTCTTCGCTCAAGGTGCGCGGAATGAATCCATAATTGGCGGGGTAGTGGATAGCCCCGTGCAGGACGCGGTCGAGGCGCAGCATGCCGCTTTCCTTGTCGAGTTCGTACTTATTGCGGCTGCCGCTCGGGATTTCGATAACCGCCGGAAGCAAGTCCGAGATCCCTTTGTCGTCCACCCGGATCGTGTGCCAGGGGTTCATCGACGGCCTCGATTCATCTCTGCCTTTCCTCGTGACGAATCGTCTGTTCCAGAAAGTTCAGATGCTCCGTTTCGTCCCTGAAATGTTCCTCGATCAATTCGCGAAGCTCCCGAGGCAGTTCAAGCCCCCGAACCTCTTCGTAGTGGCGGTGAATCCACTTCTCATTCGACCGCAAGGCCTCGAGGACGCCGTGCACACCGGCGATTCTTCCGAGAACCGTCACACCCTCCATCAACAGCCCCCGCAGATCGCGAGCATGTCTGGGCGCCTCCCCTCCCAGGTCCCGGATGTGGAACGAGAGCTTCGCCACGTGCCGCTCGTGCTCCCGGCGAAAGAGATTGAGGTTGTAGCGCAGCGTCTCATCTTCCATCTCCTCCGCGGCCTGGCCGTAGGCGTGGGAGATATCGATATCCATCTGCGCCAGATTGCTCAGGCGTTGCACGATCTCTTCATTTCCCATGG